>DHEX01000015.1 GCA_002400085.1 Clostridiaceae bacterium UBA4839
GCTTCTTCAAATGCTTCTGATCCCATTACTGCTTTTGCAATCATAAACTCCTTCAATGATTCTGAAAGCTCATCTTCAACTTTTTCTCTAAGATCATTATTCTTCCTAATTAAATCAATAAACCTTTTCATAAGCTCATCTTGTTTATCTTTAAGAAGTTTATGACCTCTTGTGGCAGTTGCAAGCCTTTTTTTAAGATTGGAGAGCTCCATTCTGGTCGGATTTACATTTAATTTCATACCCTTTCATCCTCTCTTTTGGGCAGATATTTAGCAATGTTTTCATCACTGATTCTCTTAAGCTCTGACTTTGGAAGTATTGAGAGAAGCTCCCATCCTAAGTTTAATGTCTCTTCTATGCTCCTATTTTCATATTCACCCTGTGAAACATATCTTTTTTCAAATTCATCAGCAAATTTTGCATAAAGTTTATCTGTATCTGAAAGGGCAGATTCACCAAGTATTACAGCTAGTTCCTTAGCCTGTTTACCTTGTGCATAAGCTGAGAAAAGCTGGTTCATTGTATCTGCATGGTCTTCTCTTGTTTTGCCTTTTCCAATTCCCTTATCCTTAAGCCTTGATAGAGATGGAAGTACGTCAATTGGNNATTGGGTGAGTCTTATCATCTTCAGGCATTGTAAGTATTGGTATCTGAGTAATTGAACCTTCTCTGCCCTTTATTCTTCCTGCTCTTTCATAAATTGTTGAAAGGTCAGTATAAAGGTATCCAGGATATCCACGCCTTCCTGGGACTTCCTTTCTTGCTGCTGATATTTCCCTTAATGCTTCGCAGTAGTTAGTCATATCAGTTAAAATAACAAGAACGTGCATCCCCTTCTCAAAGGCCAAATATTCGGCGCAGGTAAGTGCCATTCTTGGTGTTGCTATTCTTTCAATAGAAGGATCATTTGCAAGGTTTATAAACAAAACTGATCTATCTATAGCTCCTGTCTTTTTAAGATCGCTTGTAAAAAAGTCAGCTTCTTCAAAAGTAATACCCATAGCTGCAAATACAACAGCAAATTTGCTCTCTGTATTTAAAACCTTTGCCTGCCTTGCAATTTGAGCTGCAAGATGAGCATGTGGAAGTCCTGAACCTGAGAATATAGGAAGTTTTTGTCCTCTAACCAAAGTATTTAATCCGTCAATAGCTGATATCCCAGTTTGAATAAACTCTGACGGATAGTCTCTGGACACAGGATTTATTGGGCTTCCATTAATATCAAGCTTCTTTTCCGGAATGATATTTGGTCCCCCATCCTTTGGTCTTCCAAGTCCATCAAATACACGCCCAAGCATATCCATTGAAACTCCGAGCTCTAAGGTTTTTCCTAAAAACCTAACTTTNNTAGGTTAATTCCTGCAGAGCTTTCAAAAAGCTGAACAAGAGCTTTATCCCCACTAACTTCAAGAACCTTACCACGTCTTATTTCGCCAGTTTGTGTTTCAATTTCAACAAGTTCATCATACTTAGCACCCTCTACCTGATCTACAAGCATGATAGGACCTGTTACTTCTCTTATAGTTCTATATTCCTTAAGCATCTAATGTACCTCCCTCCATTAAAGTATCCATTTCTGATCTTAGGGTGGAGATAATGTCATCTATCTTAGACATCTCATTTTCAGGGATATATTTAGCTCTTGCAATCTTTTCTTTAACATCCAAGTTAGTTAACTTGCTAAGATATACTCCTTTATCTAAGGCTTTTTGTCCTAAATTATACATTTCAATTATAAGCTTTAGCATCTTGTACTGCTTTTCAATTGAAGTATAAGTATCCACTTCATGGAATGCATTTTGATGCAAATAGTCTTCTCTTAAAGATTTAGCAACTTCAAGAGTCCACCTATCCTTTTCAGATAATGCATCAATTCCTACAAGCCTTACAATTTCCTGAAGCTCATCTTCCTTCTGAAGTATCTTCATAGCTTCACTTGTAAGTTCAGTCCATCCTTCCAATTTGTAATTTTTCTCAATGTATGGACCTATTTTATCATTATATAATGAATAACTTAATAACCAGTTTATTGCTGGGAAATGTCTTCTATAGGCAAGGTTTGCATCAAGTCCCCAGAAAACTTTAACAACTTTAAGTGTTGCCTGAGTAACAGGCTCAGATAAGTCTCCTCCTGGAGGCGAAACTGCACCTATAACTGTTAATGCACCAACTCTTTCATCGCTGCATAAGCATTGAACTTTTCCAGCTCTTTCATAAAACTCCGCTACACGTGAAGTTAAATATGCTGGATAACCTTCTTCACCAGGCATTTCCTCAAGACGTCCTGACATTTCACGAAGAGCCTCAGCCCATCTTGATGTTGAATCTGCCATAAGTGCTACAGAGTATCCCATATCTCTAAAATATTCTGCTATAGTTATTCCTGTGTAAATAGATGCTTCTCTTGCAGCAACTGGCATATTTGATGTATTTGCAATAAGCACAGTTCTTTTCATAAGCGGCTCCCCTGACTTAGGATCTTTAAGCTGCGGGAACTCATTTAAAACCTCTGTCATCTCATTACCACGTTCACCACAGCCAATATATACAACTATTTCAGCATCTGCCCATTTAGCAAGCTGATGCTGTACTACAGTTTTTCCGCTTCCAAATGGTCCTGGAACGCAAGCAGTTCCACCCTTTGCTACAGGGAAAAATGTATCTATTACCCTTTGACCTGTAATAAGCGGTTCCTCAGGTTTTAGTTTATTTTTATAAGGTCTTCCTTTTCTAATAGGCCATTTTTGCATCATAGTAATATCTTTTATACTGCCATCTTTTTGTTTTATACTTGCAATAACCTCAGTTACTGTAAATTCACCAGATTTTATATCTGTAATTTCACCTTCAACGTTAATAGGAACAAGAATTCTATGCTCAACAATAGCAGTTTCCGGAACTGTCCCGAGAATGTCTCCAGGGAAAACTTTATCCCCTACTTTTTTCTTTGGAGTAAAATCCCACTTCCTTTTTCTGTCAAGTGAAGGTACTTCTACTCCTCTTGTAATAAAATCACCAGAAATTTCCTTTATATCGTTAAGTGGTCTTTGAATCCCATCAAACATACCTTCAATAAGACCAGGCCCAAGTTCAACACTAAGAGGTTCACCAGTTGAGACAACTGGTTCTCCTGGACCTATTCCTGATGTCTCTTCATATACCTGTATGGAAGCTCTATCGTCTCTCATTTCAATTATTTCACCAATAAGCTTTTTGCTGCCGACTTTGACCATGTCAAACATTTTAGCCTGCTCCATACCCTCTGCAACAACAAGAGGTCCTGAAACCTTTATAACTCTTCCGTTACTCAAGCTATCAACCTTCCTTCTTTGATAAAATATCAACTCCGACGGCTTTTTCTACATTATCTTTAATCTTTTGAAGCCCTATTCCAAGGCTTCCATTACTTCCTGGAATTAAGATAATAGCAGGAACAACCTGTGTTTCATATCTTTTAATTGTCTCTTCAATATCCTTTGCCATAGTTTCTGTAATGTATATTACTCCATATCCTTCCCTTGCCATATCATCTACAGCTTTAGCTGCATCCTCTGGTGTTTCTACAGATTTAACTGTCATTCCAAGGGAAAGAAAAGGTAAACTTGCATCTCTTTCTCCTACAACTCCAATCTTATACATAAACATCACGCAGCCTTCCCCTTATTATATTGGGATTCACTTTATTTTTCTTTCCAGTAAGTATTATTCTTAATACCTTAATTTCATTTTCCCTTGCAATTATATATGCAACAATAGGCTGTGGCCCAAAGCTTACATATTTTGCTTTCTTAATATAATCGATAATATAGTTATCACCAAATTTTTCTATACTTCCTATATCATCATTTTTTAGGTATTCATCTATACCTTCTTTAACCCACTTCATATGATCTGTGAGCAATAATTTATTTGAAAAATTTTCAATTGGCTCGTTCATACTTGAAATAAACAAGTCCTTATCAAGAGTACCATCCTCTATATAAACTTTTGCCATTAAGTCTATTCCTCTATCCTGGCGTTTAATTCTTAAAAAGGACTTTATATTTATAACATCAATCATAAGTTTTACAGTATCAACTAAATACTGCATATCGCTTTTTTGAGCTATACTAAGCATATATTTATAAGTGCCCTCATCAATTGTAATATCAATACTTTGTGGATCAGGCAAATTTTTATAATCTTCTAAAGCCTTTTGCACAGAAACTTTTAATTCATCTGGTAAGCTTTCAAAGTTACCATCCTTAATCATTATCTTTAAACTATCAAGGGGAATGGTACCTGCATCAATTAGCATTGCATCTGTATCTAAATTGCTCAGTTTCCCTTTAATAAGGCTTTTAATATTATGTCCATCATATCTTGCCCCAAGAAAATCAACTACTTCCTTTACTGGAATCATTTCTTTCATTTCTTTATAAAGATCCTCTAAAGCATGTTTAAATCCTTCCTCATAGGATATGTTTGAATTAGAAACGTAATCTCCATAAACTGTATCCTGCAAAAGTCTTAAACATTCATTGAAATCCTTAGTTTCAACCAAATTTTCAATTTTAGTCCTATCAATTAATGAGAGCTCTTTATACCTTATTCTTGCAATGCTTTGAGCAAAAATCATATCATCCATAAACTCACCTCCCTATGAGGTTTATATGCCTTCAAACAGAAGATTAGCTATCTCCCCTTCGAGGCTATCTCTGAGTATTCTTATTTGTGAATCAATTGAGCAGTTTAATTCAAGGCCACCACGCTTTAATATAAATCCTGATGAAATATCCCTTGTTTCACTGCTAATTTTTAGTTCCCCTTTAAGTCCCCTGCTTTTAAGCTCAGTATTAACCTCAGCAATTGAACTATCCTCTATTCTGTTTTTATCCTTTGCAGAAAATATTATTTCTTCATCACCAGTTTCAACACTGTTTAAAAGAAGCTTTTTTATAAACTCAGTATATTCCTCATCATTCATATTTGAAATATTTTCTAAAGTTTTATTTAAAACCAAATCAATTGAGTTCTGTTTTGCTCTTAAAATATTATTTCTAGCTTCAAGTTTTGCCCTTGATAGCATTCTTTCTTTTTGGTCTTTACCATCTTTTTCTGCCTTTTCTTTCATATCAGACATTATTCCATCTGATTTTCTCTTTGCCTCATCTATTATACTTTTGGCTTTTTGTTTTCCTTCATCTAATATTTTTTCTGATGCAATTTTATCATCATTAATGATTTTATTTTTTAAATTATCAATACTGGCCATATTCGCCACTCCCTTATTACTTAATGTTGACAACCATAAGTATTGAGGTAATAAGAGCTATAACTGCATAGGTTTCAACCATAACTGCGTATATAACACCATCAAAGAACTTCTCAGGTCTTTTTGCAAGAATTTGAATACCTGAAGCAGCAACTCTACCTTGATATATTGCAGATCTATATCCAACAATAGCTATAGGAAGAGCTGCAATAAAGTATAACATTCCTTGACTTAATGTAAGCGGTTTTAATTGTCCAGATAACAAGCCTATTCTTGAAAGAATAATTAAAGCAGTAATAAATCCATAGAATCCCTGAGTACCTGGTATAACCTGAAGTATCAATGTTTTACCAAACTTTTCAGGGTCTTCAATTACTACCCCAGTAGCTGCTTCACCAACTATTCCAACACCTCTTGATGATCCAAGTCCAGCAAAAAATGCTGCAAATGCCGCTCCTAAAATTGCCAATATAGGTCCTCCAAATTGTTTTATAAATTCCATATAATTTTCCTCCTTATCCTTCTGTATTTACCTTAACAAATTTTGTATTTATCTTTAAAGGCGTAAATACTTTTCCTCCGCCTTCATAGAACTTACCAAAAAACTCCAAATATATAAGTCTGCATGAATGAACAAATGTACCAAGACCACCAATTAAGAAGTTAAATGTATGCCCTATTACAAATATAAAAGGACCTGCAATATATTTCCCTGGTGCAGGAATTAAATCAATAAGAAGATTAAATGCCCATCCAATAAGGCCTGATGAAAGTCCAAGAGCTAATAATCTGGAGTAAGATAAAGTATCGCCTAGATATCCTGTAACACCATATAATGAATATAGCCCTCCAACCAATTTACCACCTATGCTTTTGCTTGATCTCCCTGCTGTTAAAACAATTGCAATAGCCCCAACAATTGCAAAAATCGATGCTCCATGAAAACCAGGTAGATTATTTTGCTTTGCAATAAACATCCAAACAAGCCCACCTAGAAGTGCATACCAAGAGCCTACATCCATAAGAGCATCAAGATATTTTCCTGACTTTATAAGCTCATAAGCTTTCACACCTAGTCCTGTATCAAGATGTATAACTCCTATAGCAAGTGAAGCCATCAGTACAGCCATAGGATCGTCAACAGGATTAACCCAAAGTGGTTTAACTGGAATTATTCCCCCAAAGAATCCTCCATAAAGCCATCCGAAAATCATCGTAGGTATACTGCAATAAACAAGTATTTTAATAATTTTTCTTATATCATCTTTAAGATCCATCTTTTTAAGCATGAATATTCCTATTACTGCCAAAAGAATCCCATAGCCTATATCAGCCATCATCATGCCAAAGAACAGTATATAAAACGGTGCAACAACTGGAGTTGGGTCAATTTCTGTTTGCAGCGGCAGTGCATACATTGAAGTAATTGCCTCAAAAGGTTCTACAAATGCATTATTTTTAAGCACTACCGGCGGATTATCATCTTCTGTTGGCCCCTCAAAAATCAAATATGCATCTTTAAAATTTCCTTCGATGATATTTTTAATTTTCTCTTCGTTATCAACAGTAACCCAGCCATTTAATATAAAAGTTTTTTGAGTTTTTATAAGACTTGAAATTGAATTTTCAACTTCAAGTTTGTTTGACAAATAATCATATGTCTTTTCAACATCTTTAATACTTTTGCAAAGTTCTAAAGCATTTGAATTAAGTTCTTCAATTTCTTTATCGATTTTAATAATCTCAGAATTAAGTTCCTCAACTATATCCCTTGGTTTATCATGGATTTCTAAATTTAATTTCATATATCCATATTTTTTTAAGATTTCTGATACATCATTTTTTCTATCATTGTGACACAATATAAAAATGCTGACATCCTGCTGCTTTTCAGCAATCTTTTCCATGTAAATTTTATCATCAAGCTCTGAAATTTCATCAATAAGCTTTGTTTCATATTTTTTTTGAATAGTACCAATAAAATATGAAACTTTTTTAAGAGCACTAAGCTCTTTTTCACTAACATCTAAGTTAGTCCACTGGCTATACTGTTCAATTTGCGTAGCTAATTTTGATTTTTCATTTTTTTTGTTGTTTAGTAAATCCTCTATGTCCTTAGCTTTTAAATATACCTCATTCCAATTATTTTTCCCTTCTAAGGAATCAAAATCTTTCTTGGAGATTATCTCCCTTTTAGAAAACAAACTTTCTTTTTCAGCAGCTTTTGATTTTAAAAAATCATAAGTAAATTTTACATGGTTATAGTCAATTTGAGTTTGACTAACAGCTTTCCCTTCTTCATAGAAGCTTGCCCCTTCAATATTTACATCTTCATCCTTTAAGTCAACTATTTCTACGCATCCAGAAGTTTGAATTGCATCTAAAATTTTATCCCTTTCTCCCTGAGGAGCAGCCAGGGTCAACTTTTTCATTTTAACTATTGCCATGGCTTACCACTATCCTCTCGATTACCATATTTACAGCTTTATTTATAATTTTATCAGGCAAATTGTTTATTTTTTTAATAGTTTCCTCACTTTCCCCCATTATAGGCTTTATAAGGTCATTTGCTTGTTTTTCATAAGCTGTTATTTTGTCATTGTAATATTTTTCTGCTTCATTTTTTGTTTCTTCTATTATTTTTTTTGCTTCATTATTTGCTTTTTTTTCTTCTTCTCTGGCGCTTATTTTGGCATCGCTTATTAATTTGTCACCTTGACTTTCAATATTTGTTATTTCTTTTACAACTTCCAAGGCCAATATATCACCACCCTTGCTTTATTTTTTATATTATAAATTAATTATGGACTATTTTGGCGAAATTTGTTTATTTTTATAACTATGATTATACAATAAATTTTAAATGAATTCTACTAGTTAATTAAAATTTTATCAATTGTTAACTATTGTTAACCATATTTATATGTTTATATAAATATGATTCCCAGTTTTCATATTAAAAATAGAAATAGCATCTTTCATGTCAATTTTTATATTTCCCTCTTCAATATGTACCCTTAATTTCACAGGTATATATATAATATCTTTAATATCTATATCGCTCCATATACATTTTATTTCGTCCATTTTACCCTTTACTATAGTTTTAATATTTGGAGGATAATCCCTTCTTAAGAAGTTTGGAATATTAGATCTTCTGGTAGTTTTAATATAATCATGTAAAAGCAGCTCCTTTATTATTATCTCATTAAAACTGCTTTTTAAAAACTCATATAAAAATTCTGTTTTCTTTGAGAAGCTAAAGCTTCTATCAAAATATCCCTTTTGTTTTAAAAAATAACTAAAATCCTTAAAAAAAACAAAATCAGATTTAACCATGGGTAAAACATAGGAAAATGTATATTCAAAAAGATGGCTGTTATAATATTCCTCAAAAACTTTTTCAACCATTATTAGCATTTTTAACTCATCATAGCTCATTGTATTTGTTGATAAAACTTGGTATGGAGGGTAATCAAGATATTTTATTCCATACTTATCCGTCTCATTATATATAGGAGAGCCTTTTAATATTTTCAAAAAACCCAGTTGCAGCACATCCGGTTTCATTTCCATGCACATATCAAAGGATTTTATAAATGAATCCATGTTTTCACCAGGAAGACCTGCAATCACGTCCAAATGACAGTGAATGTTCCCAAACCTTTCTATTCTTATAATATTTTGTTTTAATTTTTCAAAGTCCATTTTGCGATTTATATTTTTAAGTATGCTTGGATTAGTAGTTTGAACTCCTATTTCAAATTGGAAAAGTCCAGCTGGCGCCTTGCTTAAAAGCTCAAGCTCCTCATCATCCAATATATCTCCTGCAAGTTCAAAATGAAATTTAGTATTCTTATGGTTTTCTATTAAAAAGCTCCATATCTCCATTGCAAATTTTTTATTCCCATTAAAAGTTCTATCTACAAATTTAACTAATTTAACATCATTATCTATGAAAAATTTAAGTTCCTTTTTAACTCTTTCAATAGATAAGTGTCTTATACCCTTATCTATTGATGAAAGACAGTAGCTGCACCCAAAAGGACAGCCTCTTGCAGCCTCATAATATACGATTTTGTCAGGGATTTCATCTTTATCCTTATAGGGAAAAGGAATAATATTTAAATCCATTATAGATTTTCTTTCCTGGTTTTTAATTATATTATTCCCCTCTTTAAAAATAAGCCCATCAACTTCATAAAGGCTTTTATTTTCATTTAATGCTTTGATAAATTCAGAAAAGGTTAATTCTCCCTCTCCTGCTATTATATAATCAATAAAGTCATATTTTTTTAATATATCCTCCCCATTAAAAGAAACCTCTGGACCACCAAGAAAAATTTTTATTCTCCCATCCATTTTTTTAATTGTACTGCAAAGTTTTATTGTTTCTTCAATATTCCATATGTAGCATGAAAATCCAAGAAGCTCTGGGCTAAGTTCTAATATCTTATATGCCATATTTAATATATTATCATTTATTGTTCCCTCAAAAGTTTCTATTTTCTCATCATATTGTTTTAAATATCTTATTGCAAGATTAGAATGAATATATTTTGAATTTAAAGCAGCTAATACACATTTCATCTTTATCCCTCTTTTGCTGTGTTTGCTTCTATATAATAATAATCATTTTTAATATTATTTTTTGATATATTAAACCCATTGCGCTTTAATATATCAATTACCTTAGTATATTTTACCCTAAAAGGATTAAAACCTAACATATAGGGCATAGTTATAATTTTTTCATTGCTGATTCTTACTCTAATGTTGTATTTATTTATAGTAAGAGGCAAAGAAGGTATATCCCATATAATTAAAGTTCCATTTCCCTTTAAAATTTTTTTTGCATCTTTAATTAGTTTATCATATTTTCTCTCACCAAATACAATATTTAAAGAAAAAAAGAAAAGAGCATAATCATACTTTTCATTTATTTCCTCAGTAAAGTCTTTTTTGCAATCCCACTTTCTATAATCCTTTTCACATCCCATATCCTGATTTGCAGATTTTATATTATCAACAATCTCTGGAATAATTGTATTACCCTTTACTGAAAAATCTATAATATCCCCATCTAAATTTATTTCAGACATATTTACATATATATCCTTCATTGAATCACCCCTAATTAAACCTTTCCATACAACTGCACTTAGCAAGGGCAAAGTGATTAAGAATCTAATATTCTTTTATATATTTCTGTACGATCAATTAAAATCCTTCTTTGGTTTTATAAATTCATATTATATAAGGTCGTTTAAAATATGATATTTTAAACGACCTTATATACAGAGGCATTACTAATGACAGCCGCCCGATGATGTTCTTTTATTTTTTATTTCATCTAATTTCTCTATATCATTATAAAATTTAAGAAAAACCCCTGCGGTAGTGCGCTCTGCTGTAGAAAGTGTTATAAGGGTAGTCTCATAAAATAATTTATTTAAATCCCTCTCTCCTAAATACCTTTTATATGCGGAATAAGCAATTTTAGTGTTATAATCAATATATTCTGCAATATTATTTAGATAAATACCATTGCTGTAAATTTTAAATTCCTCTTTTTCTTTGTATTCTTTTATTACCCACTGCTCATATTTTCTATGGTGTCCAGCAAGTTTAACAATAACATGCTGCGGAACAGTCATATCCTGCATGAGATGAGCAGCTGCACCTAAAAAGAACATTGCCCTACTAATATCCCCTTTATAATAACTATTTATTGCATCTGAATAATAACCTATACATACTTTTTTGGCATTATTTCTCCCATACAGTCCCCTATCCTTTTCCGGATTATAAAAATGAGTGCTGCTTTTAAAATCCTGATCTGCCCATATAGCTCCTTTATTTATATCCCTTATATATTTTGAAAGAAATTCTGATGCTTCCAAATATCCATCATTTTTTAAAATAATCAGCCCCTGAAGATTTATAAATTGATGTACCACACATTGTGTACTTATAATTCTCTTTTTAATAGGGTTAATTGCCTTAAATACACGATTTAATATCTTTGAATAATAACTTTCGAACCTACTCATATTATCATCATCCTATAGATTTTATACTTTATATTCTAATCATAATGCTTCAATTTATCCACAACTTTTTCTCGTTTTATTAAAAATAAATCTCTCAAAAATGTTTAAGCTTTAATTTGTAATAAGGAATTGCGGCATCAATCATATAAAATACTTAATACATTATATCAAAATAGTTAAAGTATATTGAATATCAAGCATATAAATGTAATGAAGTTATTTTTTGAAAGGAGATAACCATGATTAACTGTATGGACATAGAGGAAAAAATAGACGAATTTTTACTTTCACTGCCATGTACTTCAAATATCCCTTATCCTGAAATAAAAATTAAAGAAAAAAATATTGAATATGCTAATATGCTTCTTGACGCATATTCTAAAAATTGCAATAGTGAACTTCAAGCTATTTCACAGTATATGTACCATCATTTTACCATTTCAAATAAAGAAGTAGCCTGTGCAGTACTTTGTATTGCACTTGTAGAAATGAAGCATCTTGAAGTGCTTTCAGACCTTATTAACGGTCTCGGAGGCAAACCAAGGTTTTATAACTCAAATATGCACTGGTTTGATTCAGGGAATGTTGCTTATGCAGATAAGTTAAAAGAGAAAGATGAACATAATGATGATAACCTTTGTAAAAAACTTAAACTGGATCTTTTATCTGAAAGACATGCCATTCAGGATTACAAGCTTTTAATTGATTTAATTGATGATGAATGTGTTAAAGCTGTCCTTAAGAAGATCCTCTCTGATGAAATGGTTCATGCTGAAATATTTAAAAATCTTATAAAAAAATACTGTATGTAAAAACAGCAAATTCAAATTCAAGTCCAAAGCTATTAAAGTTAAAAGTAAGTCATGTTAATAAATGTACTATTGAACCAATAGATGTAAAAATTAAATAATTGTAACCAAAAAGACAGTAAGTTTACTGTCTTTTTATGCCTACATATCGTATTATAATCTTAGAAGAATTTCTTATCATAATATGTAAATTTAGGGGGGATAAATCTATGGGGAAAAGATTTAAAATACTAATTGCTGCATCTTTAATAATGTCTACAGCATTATTAAGCTCATGTATGAGCATCATCACTAGCGATAACATTTCAAAAGAAGCAAATGCCAGTAAAAAAGTAGAGCAAAATGAAAATGAGAATAAGAAAGATGAACCTAATACACCAGATCAAATTGAAAAACAGGAACCTCCTAAAGAAGAAGTAAAACTCGTTCCCTATGAAGGAGTTGTCGAGCATATATTTTTTCATCCTTTAATTGCATATCCTGAACTTGCATTTAAAGGCAATCAAGCAAAAGGATACAATGATTATTTTGTAACCGTTAAAGAGTTTAATTCAATAATTGATTCTCTATATAAAAAAGGTTTTATTTTAGTTGACATCAATTCAGTTTATGGAATCGTTGAAGAAAACGGGAAAAAAGTTATAAAGAGAGCTAAACTTATGCTCCCTGAAGGTAAAAAGCCAATTATACTTTCCATTGATGATCTTAACTACTACAAATACATGATAAAAAACGGAAATGTATATAAGCTCATTTTAGACTCAGATGGGAATATTGCAACCTACTCAAAAAATCCAGAAGGTAAAGATGTAATATCCTATGATAATGAAATTATTCCAATCCTTGATAAGTTCGTTGAAGAGCATCCCGACTTTTCACTAAATGGTGCAAAGGGGACTATAGCATTAACAGGCTATGAAGGAATACTTGGATATAGGACAGACTTTGATTCACCAAATCATGAATTGGAAAGAGCAGAAGCTCTTAAAATTGTAAAAAGGCTGAAGAAAACAGGCTGGACCTTTGCCTCCCACAGCTATGGACATTTTGATGCTCCAAAAGTTACTTATGATAAATTTGTAAGGGACACAGATAAATGGAAAAAGGAAGTTGAATCATTAACCGGCCCTACACAGGTTTATATCTATCCCTTTGGAAGCAGGGTGCTCCCTGGCGATAAAAAGTTTGATTATCTTTTGAAATCTGGATTTAAAATACTTTGCGCAGTAGGTCCTACCTCATATGAAAAGATTGTGCCAAATGCCGTTATGACAGATAGAAGACATATTGATGGAATTGGACTTCACAGTCAAAGAGACTTATTTCTTGACCTCTTTGATAGTAATGAAATAATAGACAGTGTAAGACCGGATAACTATTAAATTAAGAATTAAGAATGGAGAATTGAGAATTGTGGTTAAGAAATTCAGCTCTGCTGAATTTCTTTTTTTAAAAAACTAAGAATAACCGATAAGAATATGGAATGGTCTTGACCGTTACTCTGCACGATGATCAGAATCTAGGGGGGCGGAACGGTCAAGACCGCTCCCTACCATTCCAATTATTCATAATGAGCAAGGATATCAAAAAATACAACGTTTTTATAATTCTCCATTCTCAATTCTCAATTGGCTTTCTTATGATGTACCGCCCCTCATGTCCAACAGATCCTTGATTTAATATAATAACATCTTGTCATTAACCCCTAAATTTTTTCATATTTATTTAAAGAAGCAATTTTGGGGGCTTATATGAAAAAAGATTCTTTTTTTATTAAAACACTTGTCCTTACAGTTTCAAATATTGTAACTGGCATTTTAACCTTTTCATATTCAATAATACTTTCAAAAGAAATAGGCTCTCAAGGAATGGGATTATATCAGCTTATAATGCCAATATATAGTATGCTGCTTTTTATATCTGGCGGGGGTATTACCACTACACTTTCAAAAATTTCTGCAGAAAAAAAAGCTCGGGGAAAAATGAAAGAGCTTTATGAAACAATTAATGTAATAGTTATATTAGAAATAATATGGTCAATATTCATTATTATTGTGTTTTCCCTTACTGCAAGGTTTATGGCCAATTCTATGCTAAAAGATATACGAACTTATTATGGAATTTTAGCTCTTAGTCCTGCTGTAATTATCATTTCTATTTCATCAGCCTATAAAGGCGCATACTATGGTCTCCAAAGAGTTGTTGAACCAGCTTTAATTGATATAGCTGAGAAAATCGTAAGAATAAGCTGTATGTACTTTTTTGTAAAACTTTCAAAAAATCTATCCATAGAATATAGAGTTGCAGCAGCCGTAGCTTCTTTAAGCTGTGGTGAAATCACCAGCATGCTTCTTTTTCTATTTGCCTATAATCGATATAAAAATAAACATCCATCCTATGAAAAACCTCAAAGCAGCATGAAATTAGCACTAAATGTTCTTAAACTTTCAATACCTTTAGGGTTAAACGGAATTTTTTCAACAATATTCAATTCTATAATTTCAGTTTTAATTCCACAAAGGCTCGTGACCTCTGGCCTTTCCTATGAAGAATCATTAAGTTTATTTGGAAAGCTTGAAGGAATGGCTTTAAATATTGCGTTTTTTCCATCAATTATTTTAAGCTCCTTTAATATTCTGTTAATACCTTCAATATCTGAAGCAGTAACTTTTAATAGAAGTGAAACTATAAGCGATAGAATTAATGCAGCCTTTAAGGTCTCCTCCTTAACTGCTTTTTCCTCCTGTGCCCTTATGTTTGCCATACCATATAAGCTGTCAGTTTTATTCTATAAGGATATAGAAGTGGGAAATATATTATATTACATAGCCTTAACACTGCCAGTTTTTTATATCTCTATGACAACCTATACAATTTTAAATGGATTGGGAAAGCAGGGCAAACTATTTCTTAACTCTACAATAATATCAATAATTGATATCGCTATATTGTATTTTTTACTGCCTATTGACTTTATAAATATAAACGCCTATGCAATTGATATTGTTATATCATCTTTTATAGCTATTATTTTAAACACTGCAGTAATAAAAAAATCTTTAAAATTTAAATTTAACTGGTTTGAAATAATCATACTGCCTGCCCTTATTTCCTTTTTTGACTACATAATAACTAAAAAATTCTTGTTTTACATTTCAAATGTACCATTAATTATAATCCTATCCTACCTGCTATTTTTTTCTGTTTACTCCTTATTTCTTCCCTATAAAAGAAAATCATCTTCACTATTTCGAGCATAAGCTCGATTTTTTTATTCAGGTACGTAGCATTCATAATATCCAACGGCTGCATTTATTTTAAACCATATGTATATACTTTACTTTATATGTAAACAATATAATATGAAAGCATTTTTAACAATTTAAAGCACTGTAAAGCAAACATAAAATTAAATTTTTATCTTATGTTAATTACAAAAATATACTATAAATTGGAAGGTGAAATTATGAATATTACTCCCACAATAGGCTGGGGTTGGTGGTTAGTGCTTCATGTCATAGTCATTCCACTGTTATTATATTGGGGTGCATCACTTCGAGGAACAAAGAAAATTGAAAGTTAGAAGTAAATTGAAAGGCAGGCGAATTTAATATGTACATTCCAAGACTTGGTTGGACTTACTTCATATTATTGCATTTAGTTGTAATTCCACTTGTAATATATCTTGGCACATTTATTAATACTGGATCAAAAGAAGACACCGATGAAAGCAAAAAAGTCTCCTAATGAAAGATTGTTAGGAGACTTTTCTTTTTATACATACTATAAAAACTTTGCGAATTACAAATAATATAATCATTGTAAGGAGCAGTCTTGACCGTTCCGCCCCCAAATTCAGATTGCCCTGCAAATGCCATAGAATGGAATTACTACCTAGGTGTTGGCACCGTTCCGCCCTCCCAATTTCGCCCATTCATCAACGGAACGGTCAAGACCGTTCCCTACGATAGAAATAAAACACGGTACCAATGTCAAGAGGCTGGCACCGCGTTGATATTATTCAACAATAACTGTATGTCATCTGGTACAGATGATATAACCTGCACTATCTTGTCTTTCCCTGGAGGAACAAATTCCAGCTTTAATGCATGAAGCGCTTGCCTATTGATTAATTCACTTTCTTGACCATATAAAGTATCCCCTATAATTGGATATCCCAAATAACTTAAATGAACTCTAATTTGATGAGTTTTACCCGTTTCAAGTCTTAAAATCACACTTGACATATTAACACCGCTATTTAAACTTTCATAATAAGTTACCGCTCTTTGCCCATTATCCATAACTTCTCTTTTTATAGAGTCGAGAGTAGGCCTTCCTATAGGTTTATCGATAACTCCACTGCCTGAAAAATTACCTTTAACCACTGCAATATAATATTTTTTAATTTCATTTCTTTCCATTTTTTGAGCCATATCTTGATGAGCAAACTGATTTTTAGCAATAATAACAAGCCCCGAAGTATCCCTATCCAGTCTATTCACAAGCCTTACAATGAAATCTTGATTTGTTTTTTTAGAATAATATGTAACTGCATTAGAGAGGGTTCCATCTCTGTGACTTTTAGTTGGATGCACTACCATAAAGGGGGGCTTATTAACCACAAGAATATTTCCATCTTCATAAGCTATATCAATATCTATATCCTGAGGCTCCACATCCTGCGTTTCTTTAACATCTATTATTATATCTAATAAATCTCCATCTGAAAGTTCATAAGAAGCTCTCTTACTTTCCCCATTTATAATTACTCTTCCTTCTCTAAAAAGTCTTCTAACAAGCCTTGTAGACATTTTTAACTCATATTTTAAATAATTTGTTAGCTTAATTCCTTCTTTTTCCTTTGTAATTTCTTTTGTAATATTAGCCATAATATCTCCCCTATGTTTTTCACACACTGCAATTTTAAAACTGCTTCTGACTAATCCATATTAGCTAAAATTTAAATAAGTCCTTTCTTATTTTTTTATAAATAGGTGGAAGGGGCATTGTAACAACTTTTCCATCTAAATATTTCAAATGAGGTGAGCAATTTTTAAAAATCATTTTATAGCCTATAAGAAGTTGGCTTTCAAGACCATATTTACTTTTGTAATACTTATTAGTTTCTTTATCACCATATTTTGTATCTCCAATAATAGGATTATTTAAATAGGATAAGTGAGCTCTAATTTGATGACTTCTTCCAGTTATTAAATTAACTTCTACTTCAGAAAAAATTCCAACACTTTCAAGCATTTTTACTTTAGTAATCACTTCTTTAGAACCATCTACATAATTATCCATTATTTTTACCTTGTTTTTATTCTGATCTTTTATCATATATGCTCTATATAATCCATCCTCAATTTTTCCTTTTACAATAGTTAAATAGTATTTTTCAATTTCACCATTTCTGATACTTTCATTTACAGCTTTTAATGCATCATAATTTTTTGCAAATATTATAAGCCCTTCAGTATTTCTATCAAGCCTATTACATGGCGATGGTGAAAATGTAGTTTCATCATCTACATTGTACTCCCCTTTTTCATAAAGATAAGCTTTGACTTCATCTGTCAATGTATTTTCATTACCATCATCCGGATGAACAAGCACCCCTTTATTCTTTTGAACAATTAATATATTGCGATCTTCATAGGAGGGTTTAATGTTATAATCCATATTCAAGAATCCTAATTTTTTTTCTTTTTTTACATCATCAATTTCAATATTAAACCTTATGATATCCCCTGTATTTAGCAGATATTTTTCGCTGGCCTTATTCCCATTAACAGTAATTTCTTTTTTTCTTATGGATTTATAAATGCCGCTTAGGGGCATTTCTTTAAGATATTTTCTTAGGTATTTATCAAATCTTTGTCCTGCTTCATTAGCAGTAATTACTAATTCTCTCATAGCATCACCTTTACATTCTTTATTATCTTATATTATATTTATTCTAAATTTTAGTCAACTATAAAAGATTTTTTAATTTTTCTGTAATTTATAATTTTTATTTTCCCTTTAAATTACTTTTATATTGTCGTATAATGTATAAGGGAAAAGATTTTTAAAATAATTAATTGGAGTGATACATATGATTAAGGGAAACTCAAAAAAATTAGCAATTATCGGAGCAGGAACTGTAGGAACAACAATAGCCTACTCAGTAATGCTGAGTGAAATGGTTTCAGAAATTGTTCTTATTGATATCAATAAGAACAAAGCTTTGGGAGAAGCAGCTGATA
This sequence comes from Clostridiaceae bacterium UBA4839, assembly GCA_002400085.1. Taxonomy (GTDB): domain Bacteria; phylum Bacillota; class Clostridia; order Clostridiales; family Caloramatoraceae; genus UBA4839. Next base: position 18,368 of record DHEX01000015.1, read on the forward strand.
TGAATCATGGATTAAGCTTCATTAAACAAATGAATATTCGAGCTGGTGAATATGAAGATTTAAAAGATTCAGATGTAGTAGTTATAACAGCTGGAATAAACAGAAAACCCGGCCAAACAAGACTTGATTTGGCTAAAATCAATATTTCAATTGTAAAAGACATAACAGATAATATTGTTAAATATGCGCCTAATGCAATTGTACTTGTGGTTTCAAATCCAGTTGATATTCTAACGTATGCTGTCCAAAAATTTTCAGGTTTTCCAAAAAACCAGGTATTTGGCTCAGGTACTGCTCTCGATACAGGAAGATTCAGATACCTTATTAGTGAATGCTGCAAAGTAGATGTTACAAATGTTCATTCTTATATAATTGGTGAACATGGTGACAGCGAAGTTCCTGTTTGGAGTACTGCAAACATTGCAGGCAAAAAATTTAAAGATTTTTATAAAATGTATTGTAACGGAGACTGCACTTGTAAAATGCAGGAAATTGAAAATGAAGTAAAAACTGCAGGAGCAAAAATAATAGAGCTTAAAAAAGTAACTAACTTTGGTATTGCTCTTTCAGTTAGAAGGATACTTAAAGCTATATATGGAAATGAAAACTCTATTATTCCTGTTTCAAGTGTAATGGATGGAAGTGAATATGGAATCAGTGGTGTAGCATTAAGTCTTCCATCAGTAATTAATTCAAATGGTATAGATAGAATATTCCATATTGATTTAGACGAAACTGAAATGCAAAAATTAAAAGAATCTGAGCAAAAATTAAAGGAAGTTATAAACCAAGTATTATAAGCTGAAGCTTAGAAAAGCTTATCTATGTGGCAAAGCATCAAAAGGCATGAAATATCATAATAATATTTCATGCCTTTTTTGTTATAATAAACAATGCTGCTAACGTTTTTTTAAAGTTTCTTGATTAATTATTTCTGTGTCAACTTCATATAAAAATATATTCCATGATTTATAAAACCTTGCAAAATACCCATAGGGATCTGTATGATTGCTTTCACGAAATATGCGTGATACTCCATAATGGCTGTACACATTATTCACTGTTGTCCAATTATATTTTATGCAAAGTGACGCTGTAAGCCAAACTGCCCTTTTCCATGCTTCAATAAACTTCCCCGTTTCACCATTAAAGGGTTCACATATTTCAATTCCAATAAACCTTTGATTTGTTAATTTGCCTGCGTGCCAAGCAATTTCATTTTCAGGAATAAGCCTTATGATACTCTTCCAATCGATTACATAATGAGCTGAGGATTTAGCACAAGCATTATTGTTCCAGTAATTGTAATGGTTTTCAGCAGTTGCTCCCTTATTGTCTGTGCTGTGAACAACTACTCCACGAGGAAACAGCTTTTCCCCTGGTCTGTTATTTTTTATAAGCTTTTCAGTTATACCATAATTCATAAAATCACCCTTTCCCCTTATTATTATTTTTTGAATATAATATTTTAAAGTTAATATATTTGTTGCTATCAGAGGAACGGTCAAGACCGCTCCCTACTATATACATTGTCATCAGGGGGAAAAACTATATATTGCAAACTTATAAATTTATTATATAATATATAGTAATATCTGGGTGTGGCGCAGATGGTAGCGCGCATGAATGGGGTTCATGAGGTCGCAAGTTCAAATCTTGTCACCCAGACCAAGTAAATCAAGGGTTTGCGTTTATATACGTGAACCCTTTTTTATTGCACGACAACATAACGACAACATTGAACTTTTTTATATAATCGAGTAGGAGGTAGAT
>DHEX01000135.1 GCA_002400085.1 Clostridiaceae bacterium UBA4839
ACAGCATAAAGCTTATTTGCAATATCAACATTATTTTGGTAGAATATATAAATGTATTAATCCCGACAAGGTGATAGGTGTGAATGAAATGAAAATAATTATTATTAATGGACCAAATATAAATTTTTTAGGAAAAAGGGAAAAAGATATTTATGGTGAAATATCTTATGATGATATGTGTAATATGATTAAAAGCTATGCTGCTGATGAAAAGATTCAAGTACAAATTGAGCAAAGCAATTCTGAAGGTCAAATTATTGATTATATTCAAAATGCTTACGATAAATATGATGCAATAGTTATAAACCCTGGTGCATATACTCATTACAGCATAGCAATATTTGATGCATTAAAATCAGTTCCAATACCATCAGTTGAGGTACATATGAGCAATATTTATTCCAGAGAGGAATTTAGAAAAAAAAGTGTTACTGCAGGAGCCTGTATAGGTCAAATAACAGGATTTGGTATACAAAGTTATATTATGGCACTATCTGCACTAAAAAATATGCACAAAAAAGGCCTATAAAAATTTCATATTTTAACATCCTGCAGCAAGAAGTTTCTATCCTCTAAGCTGCCTTTAAAATGTAGGGAACGGTCTTGACCNNAGGAAGCCCCCACTTCTAAAGTGGTAGATAGTTCACAGTTCACTTGCTTACTCTATGTTAGTTTCATACATCTTTTACGGAGCGAGATTTAATTATAAATTAAGTTTAAAATTTAAGAAAAAAGTAAATAATAACGATGGAGGTATAATTCTAATGATAACAGCTGGAGATTTTAGAAAAGGAACTACTTTTGAATTGGATGGACAAGTTTTTACAGTTGTAGATTTTATGCATGTAAAACCTGGTAAAGGTGCAGCATTTGTTAGAACAAAAATGAAAAACGTAATTACAGGGGGTGTTACTGAAAGAACATTCAACCCAACTGAAAAGGTTCAAGAGGCAGTAATTGAAAGAAAGGAAATGCAATATCTATATAATGATGGCAGCTTATATTATTTCATGGATATGGATACTTATGATCAAATTCCTTTAAACAAAGAAAAAGTTGAAGATGCTATACAATATCTTAAAGAAAATATGTTTGCTACAATTAAATTTTACAAGGGAGAGGCATTTTCAGTTGAACCACCAAACTTTGTTGAACTGCTTATAACACATTGTGAACCCGGTATAAAAGGGGATACTGCAACAAATGCTACTAAACCAGCTACCCTTGAAACTGGATTTGAAATAATGGTGCCTCTATTTGTTAACGAAGGCGACGTAATCAGAATTGACACAAGGACAGGTGAATATATGGAGCGTGTAAAATAAAGAGGGTTCTTATCTATACCAAAATATAAGAATAAATAAGTTTATAGCAATCATTTAACTGACTATAAACTTTATTATATTAGGAGGGAATAATATGGATGGAATTAAGGAAAAGGTTGCATATTTAAAGGGGCTATCAGCTGGACTTCCCATAGATAGAAATAGCAATGAAGGTAAACTTTTACTTGCAATTGTAGACGTATTGGATGCTATGGCAGAAGAAATTGATATTATTGGTGAAAACGAAACGGATTTAGAGGAATATGTCAACTCAATAGATGAAGATTTAGCAGACATTGAAGAAGATTATTATGATGGCGATGACGATGAAGAAGATGATGAGAACTGCAATTACTTAGAATTAGAATGTCCAAACTGCCATGAGACAGTTTACATTGATAAATGTATGCTTGATGAGGATGAAGAAATAGTATGCCCTAATTGCGGGAAACCGATAGAATTTAAAGATTCCTGCTGTGAACATGAGGATTGTGATTGTGATCACTAAATTTTAAAATATTAATATAATATAAAAACAAGTTGCTCTTCTGAGTTTACACTCCTAAGGGCAATTTTGCTTTTTTGTACTTAATTAAAACAATAAAAATTAAATGGCATGAAGTATTTTTATAATATTTCATGCCATTTTATTTTTATTTTAAAGGGGGCTATTGCAAAATAGTCCCTATTTATTTTGACCTTCACAAAGAAATTTTAAGGTAAAAAGTGCCAGACATTTTATTAATCCTAAAAAAAAATATATTTATAGTTATAAAATAAAACAAGCTGTAATAAACATTATATTAAGAAAGGGGGAAAATATATGCTTAATAAACACAGCATTTTAGAAAGCTATTATCGAGATATAATTCCCGTTCTGCCAGACACAGTATCATGCGCTATTGAAAAATTATCAGAAGATGAAATTTCAGATATTGAAGAAATAAGACTTAGAGCAAATAAACCCGTTATGATTTACTTAAAAAACGAGGATTATTTTTTAGGTAAAAAGGGATGCCTTGAAAAAATTCCAACTGAAGGGATTTATATAAATGCAATGGATATAAATAAATCCCTCCAAGTTATGTGTGATTTTTCATTATATTCAATTGAAGAAGAACTAAAACAATGTTTTTTAACTATTAAGGGTGGACACAGGGTAGGAATTGTTGGAAGAGCTGTTATAGAGAAAGAAAATATTAAAACAATTAAAGATATTTCAGGATTAAATATTAGAATTGCAAAAGAAGTGATAGGATGTGGAACTAAACTTGTTAAAGAACTTTATTCAGATGGTGTAAAACATACATTAATTGCTTCACCGCCTAATTGTGGAAAAACAACTTTACTTAGGGATATTGTCAGGAATTTAAGTACAGGTATTTTAGAGTCTGGAATTTATGGGTATAAGGTAGGTGTAGTGGATGAAAGATCAGAAATTGCTGGCTGCTATCTTGGAATTCCACAAAGAGATGTAGGGCTTAGAACAGATGTATTGGACGCCTGCCCTAAAGCGCAGGGTATAATGTTAATGCTTCGGTCCATGTCCCCAGAAATAATTGCTGTAGATGAGATAGGAAGCAATGATGACGCAGGTGCTATTTTAAATGCAATTTATTCAGGAGTTAAAGTAATTGCTACTGTGCATGGGAAGGATATTGATGAAATATTAAAAAAGCCTGGAGTAAAATGCTTAATTGAAAATAATGCATTTGAAAGGATTGTTTTTCTAAGTAGGAAGAATGGTCCAGGAACCATTGAAGAAATTATTAATATATGAGGGAAGATGGCAGCAAATAGATAAGGAGTGGAAGGAGGGTTTAGATTTAAATGATAAAACTTTTAGGCTCAATAATCATTATCATTTCTGCAACTCTAATGGGTATAATTTATTCTCAAAAGTTCTCTATTAAAGTCAACCAAATAAGAGATATAGAGTTCTTACTAAATATGTTAGAAAATGAAATTACTTTTACTTCTACGCCTCTTGTACAAGCTTTTATAAATATATCAAATAAAGGATGCAATTCTGTAAGTAAATTATTTTTACTTATGTCAGAAGAACTAAAATCTAAAAAATGCAATAGTGTTTATGATGCATTTAACTTATCTTATGATTCAGTTAAGGAGGAGCTGTATTTTGATAATGATGAGCTTCAAGTTATTGGCTCTTTTATGAAATCCCTTGGCAATACTGATACAGAAGGACAGAAAAAGAATTTTAATATAACGATAAAAAAATTAGAATCATTTGAAAAAAAAGCCGAAGATATGTGTACAAAAAATGCGAAGCTCTACAGATATCTTGGAGTGTGTGCAGGCACTTTGATTGTTATTATTCTAATTTAGAAGAGGTGATTATATTGACTGATATAGGAATAATTTTCAAAATTGCCACTGTTGGCATAATAGTTGCAATTTTAGATAAAATTTTTGAGAGTATGGGCAGGGAAGAGCAGGCAACGCTGGTGACTCTAGCAGGACTTGTTGTTGTTCTTATGATGGTAATAGGCATGATTAGCAATTTGTTTGACAGCATAAAAACTATGTTTCAATTTTAAAAGGTGATTTTATGGAGATTATTCAGGTTGTAGTAATAGGGCTTGTATCTACTATTATAATTCTTTTACTAAAGGATGAAAGGCCTGAGATAGCTATTCAACTTAGCATAGCATGTGGAATTATAATATTTTTTATTATGCTTTCAAAAATTACTGCAGTAATACAGGCTTTAGAACAAATTGCTAATAAAGTAAATATCGATACAGTATATTTAAATACTGTACTTAAAATAATAGGAATTGCATATATTTCATCCTTTGGCGTAGAAATATGCAAGGATGCAGGACAAAACTCTATTGGAAGTAAAATTGAATTCGCTGGGAAAATACTAATCATTATAATGGCTATGCCAATTATAATGGCTATAATTGACATGATAATAAAAATAATGCCATAAGGTGATAAAGATGTACAAAAAGTTATTAATATTACTTTTTTTATTTTTTATTTTTTATTTCAATTTTAATATTTGCTATGCAAAGGATGGTAATGAATTGGATTTATCATCAATAGAAAATATTTCAAAAGAGCTCCAGGAAGAAGATTATTTACCAGATATTAGTTTTTCAAAATTTGTTGAAAACTATAAAGAAACAGGAAGCACAGGATTTACATTTAAAAGTTTTTTAAATGTACTGGGTAAGTTTTTGCTTCAGGAAGTAACAATTAATTCAAAGCTTATGGTAGAGCTTTTATCTATAGGTATGTTATGTGCAGTTTTGGAAAACATAGAGAGAGCCTTTAGCAATGATGGAGTTCAAAAAATAGCATATTATGCATGCTTTTTAGTTATGGTTGTTATTATAGTAAAAAGCTTTATTACCTCAGTTCAATTGGGGCAAAGAACCATTACATCTATGATTGAATTTACTAATGCTTTAATTCCAGTTTTATTAACATTGCTTGCATCTTCAGGTGGAATTACTTCAGCAGCTGTACTTGATCCTGTGGTAATGATATTAATAAAAATAGTGACGGATATCATAAGGGATGTAGTTCTTCCCATGACCATACTAATATTAATATTAAATATTGTAGATAGTTTAAGTGATGAAATAAAAGTAAGCAGACTTGCAGAATTAATAAAACAAATAGATGAATGGGTGCTTGGATTTATAATGACTATCTTTATAGGGTTTATGACAGTAAGAGTTAATTCCTCAGCAACCTTTGATCAGGCAGCATTAAAGGGAGCAAAATTTGCAGTAGATAATTTGATTCCAGTAGTTGGAAAATGCTTGTCTGATGCTATTAGCTCAGTTGCAAGTTATTCTCAGATATTAAAAGATGCTGTGAGCACAGCAGGGCTTGTTGTTATGATACTTATATGCATATTCCCTTTGATAAAGATAATTTTGATTTCTCTTATATATAAATTTGTGGGAGCAATAATGGAACCAGTTGTTGATAAAAAGGTTGTCAGCTGTCTTTCAGCAGCTGGAGATTCAATGATTATGGTATTTGCCTGTGTACTTTGTGTTACAATTATGTTTTTCATAATGATTACAATTATATCTTCAACTGGGAAGCTACTAACTTTAGTAAGGTGATAGTATGCTGGAATTCTTAAAAAATTGGATAATCTCTGTAGTTTTAACTGTTATTTTTATGGCGCTTATTGAACTGATAATTCCTTCTAATAATTTTAAAAAATACGTCAAGTTTGTAACTGGGCTTATTGTAATTGTGACCATTATGGCTCCAATATTTAAACTTTATAATAAAAATACAAATATTGAAACATATATAGAAGCTTACGGAAGAGAATTCGATATGGAAACAGGGAAGTTTGATAATGAAAAAGTTGAGGAAAGAATAAATGAACAGACAATTGAAATATTTAAATCAAATTTAAAGAAGTCTATTGAAGAGGAGATAGAAAATGAGACATCCAAAAAGTATTCTGTAGATTACATTGAAATAAATGAGGATGTAAATAGCAAAAATTTTGGTGCGATTAAATTTATCAGGATAAAAAAAAGGGAGGAACTTTTAATCAAACCTGTTGAAAAAGTTAATTTAAAAAATGAAAATACAAAATTCAAAGAGGATTCAAAGGATAAGGAAGTTCTAAATTTACTAAAAACCAAGTTTAAAATTGATTCATCATCAGTAGAATTTATAAAGTGAGGGGATCATATGAAACTTAATGATTTATTAGAAAAGTACCTTAAAAAAAATACTAATAAAAAAGCAATGATGAATTTAGTTATTGTCCTACTGATAGGAGTTCTGCTTATACTTATTGGGAATATTACAAACACTTTAAAAAGCGACAGGATTAAATCAGCGGATAAAACTGTAGTTGAAGTTGCATCGAATAATGTATCAGTAAATAGTAACAGTGTAGGTTATGAAGAAAAGATTAAAAAGGATCTTACTGATACACTTTCGATGATTGAAGGTGTAGGCAAGGTTCAGGTTATGATTTACTTTGATGGGGGGAGTGAATTTGTTATAGCGTACAATGTTAATGACAGTGTAAAGAAAACTGAAGAGAAAGACAATCAGGGTGGGACAAGAATTATAAATGAAAATGTAAACAACCACAATACTGTAATTGTAAATGAATCTGGCGGTTCCAAACCCTTTATAACAAAGCAAATAAATCCTTCAATAGGAGGGGTTATCGTGGTAGCAGAAGGAGCAGAGAAGCCTGAAATAAAGGAAAGGATACAAAATGCTGTGAAAACGGTGCTAAATATACCTCCTCATAAGGTTTCAGTTTTTCCTATGGAAAAGCGTTAAATTGGTTATTTATTAGTATAAGTTAATTTAGGTTTTCATATAAATATATATAGAATTATGAAACGGGGGGATGTCTATGAGTACAAAAAAACAAATGTATATTATAGCAGTTCTGATAGCATTGATTGGATGTGCAGGATTATTTGCTAAAAAGTTTAATAATAATGTTAAAGATGGATCGCCTCTTGCTGTCAAAACAAGTAAAAAGCAAGAAACAACTAATTTCTTTTCGGAAAGCAGAATGGGAAAAGAAAACCAACGAAGTGCAGCTAAGCAGGAATATGAAAAAATAATGAACAGCAAAGATGCTTCAAGTGAAGCTAAAAATGATGCTTCGCAAAAACTTGTTTCACTTGTTGACATGACTGAAAAAGAGAATAAAATTGAAAATATGGTGAAAGATAAAGGATATGAAGATGCGCTATGCTATGTTGATGAAAATGGAGTAGAACTATGCGTAAAAACCAAAGATGCATTAACCGACGAACAAGTAGCTCAGATAACTGATGTTATAGTAAGAACTACTAAGTTTCCACCAACAAGAATCACAGTAAGGCCAGTGGACAAATAACAATAATTTGTACTTATTAGTTGATTTTGTAAATTAATAGTTGTATACTAATTTTATAGGTTTTAGATTCACAGGAGGTGTAAGTATGGAAGAAAATACAGCTGCTGTCAATGATATAGGCACTGTTAAAATAGCTTCTGATGTTGTAGGAACCATAGCTGTAATGGCTGCACAAGAAGTTGAAGGAATTTTTTCAATGAGCGGTGGCTTTACTGATGATATCGCTGAAAAATTTGGAATGAAATCATCTAATAAGGGAATAAAAGTTCAAGTAGGGGAAACTGAAGCAGCTATTGATTTATATTTAATTGTTGATTATGGTGTAAAAATACCTGAAGTGTGTTCGGCTGCTCAGGAAAGAGTAAAGAATGCAGTTGAAACTATGACTGGGCTTAAAGTGGTTGAAGTCAACATACATGTCCAGGGAATTAATTCGCCAAAAGAACAAAAACCAGAAGAAGATGCTAATTCGAAAGTTAAATAGTGTAAATTAACCCTCTGTAAATCAGAGGGTTAATTTAAATTACGAAGGAGGTAAAAATATGAAAAGTGTTTACAAAGTTTCCTTATTTATTTATCTTATTGCATTATCATGTCTTTATGGACTTATTGCAGCAATTCCATTTGCTTCAAGTTATCGATTACAATCTGTTTATAATTTCGTATTAGATTATAAATGGTATATTTTTGCTATTGCATTACTGCTTATTTTAGTAAATATAAAATTTATGATTTCTGCTGTTCATGAAAGGAAAGACAGGAAGTTTGCAATTGTTAAATATACTGAGGATGGGCAAGTAAATATATCCAATGATACAATTAAATCTCTTGTACTAAAAACTCTTTCACAGATTAGAGGTGTGAAGGAGAGCAAAGTTTTTATAAGACCTAATAATGGGAAAATTGATATTTTAGTTAAATCATATATTATTCCTGATGTTAAGATACCAGAGATTGTTAAGACCATACAGGATGATATAAAATCATATATTGAATCTGTAGCAGAAATCCCAGTAGGAGAAATTATAGTTTATGTATTGGATATAGTACAAAATAACAAGATGCACCTTGAGTAGAGAGGTGGTTAATATGTGGAAGCAATTTTTAATAAATTTTTTTAGCGATAAAACAAAAGCAAAAATTGGTGCTATAATAGGTCTTGTTATTTCAATTTTTATATTAACTATTGGCTTTTTTAAAACTTTATTTATTGCAATTTGCATATTCCTAGGATATTATATAGGCAAAAAGAAAGATAATGGCGAAAACGTTTTTGAACCATTTGATAAATTTATACATGGCGGATGGAAATAATAAAACTGGAGGAATAATTATGAGTAGAAAAATGGCAAGAGAAACGGCAATGAAATTGATATATCAAATGGATATGCAAAGCTCAAATTCAAATGATACATTAAATTTATATTTTGAAAATGTTAAAAATGATATAAAAGAGGATGATAAATCTTATATTTCAAACTGCCTCCATGGGGTAGAAGGAAATCTTAAAATCATAGATGGCTACATTGAGAAATATGCTCGCGGTTGGAAAATAAATAGAATAGGTAAAGTTGAACTTGCAATTTTAAGACTTTCAATATATGAAATGCTTTACATAAATGATATTCCGAGGGCTGTTTCAATTAATGAGGCTGTTGATATAGCAAAAAAATACTGCGGCAGCGAATCACCTTCATTTATAAATGGTATATTGGACAGTGTACTGAAAGAAATCGAAAGGGCTTAGTTTAAGCCCTTTTTATAATGTTAAAGTAGAATAGTTATTAAAAAAGGTTTATAATGGTTATAATTTAAGAAGCTAATATAAGACCTTGGGGGTGTATTTATGGGTGCAATAATAATAAATGGAAAGGAAATTGCAAGTAAAATAAGGCAAGAGTTAAAAGTAAAGCTTAACAAAATTTATAATGAAAAGGGAGTTAAACTTGGGCTTGCAACTGTTATTGTAGGTGGGGACCCTGCTTCTATGGCATATGTTAAAAATAAGGAAAGAGTTTGCAGCGAAGTAGGATTGAACTCTTTCACCTATGAATTGCCGTATGAAACATCTCAAGAAGAAGTAGTAAGGCTTATAAATGATTTGAATTTTAGAGAAGATATTCATGGTATATTGATACAAGTTCCGCTTCCTAAACATATAGATGAAAATACAATTGCAAACGTAATTAGTCCAATGAAGGATGTTGATGGATTTAACACACAAAACAGCGGCAAACTTTTTCGAGGAGAAAAATGCTTAATTCCATGTACTGCCAAGGGGATATTAAGATTAATAAAGGAAAGCGGCATTAAAATAGAGGGGAAAAAGGCAACAGTTGTAGGAAGAAGCAATATAGTTGGAAAACCAGCAGCTATGCTTTTATTAAAAGAAAACGCTACAGTAACATTATGTCATTCCAGAACAAAAAATTTAAAAGATGAACTTTATGATGCAGATATAATAATAAGTGCTGTAGGGAAAAAAGGACTTATCAAAAGTGACATGGTAAAAGAGGGTGCAGTAGTTATTGATGCAGGAACTTCAGTTTATGAAGGAAAGCTTTTTGGCGATGTGGATTTTAAAAATGTAAAAGAAAAAGCTTCATATATCACTCCTGTTCCAGGAGGTGTGGGCTCTATGACTACTACTATGCTTATTGAAAATGTTTTGGAGGCATCACAATATGATGTATGATAAACCAATCACCGTGTCCCAGCTAAACGCATACATAAAAAATTTGTTCTTATGTGATGATTTGCTGCAAAATGTTATGGTGAGAGGTGAAGTTTCTAATTTTATTCATCACTCATCAGGGCATATGTATTTTACGTTAAAGGATAAGGATTCTAAAATAAGATGTGTTATGTTTAGAAGTAATAATAGATATTTAAAATTCAATATTGAAAATGGCATGAATGTCATAATTTCTGGTAATGTATCCTCATATGAAAGGGATGGGCAATATCAGCTTTATTGTAACTCTATTGAACCTGATGGAGTAGGCAGTTTATATTTAAAATTTGAGCAGCTAAAAGAAAAATTAAGTGCTCAAGGCTATTTTGATAAAGAACATAAAAAAAAGCTTCCGCTGCTTCCAAAAAGGATTGGTGTTGTAACATCTCCAACAGGAGCTGTCATAAGGGATATAATAAATGTATCCACAAGAAGATTTTATAATATTAATATTATTTTATACCCCTCAAAAGTCCAAGGTGAAGATGCAGCAAAGTCTATTGCTGAAGGAATAAATTACTTTAACAATGCGGATTTAGGTGTAGATGTAATAATAGTTGGCAGGGGTGGAGGCTCCATTGAAGAACTTTGGCCTTTTAATGAGGAAATTGTTGCTGATGCAGTATATGAGAGTAAAATACCAATAGTATCTGCAGTAGGGCATGAGACAGATTTTACTATATGTGATTTTACTGCAGATGTAAGAGCATCTACTCCTTCCCAAGCGGCAGAAATAGTTGTTCCGGTATATGAAGATTTAAAAGAAAAAATTTATGATTATAAAATATCAATAATTAATAATTTGCAAAACAATATTGATAATATAAAAAAATTGTTAATGCATTTAGAAAAGACAATAGAGCTTTTATCACCACAAAATAAAATAAGAGAGTACATTCAGTATATTGACAATATAGATAATAAAATTATATATTTAAACAAGAATAAAATTAAATCATATAGAAATGAATTAATGAATTACATAAATAAAATTGACAATGCAAATCCTGCTAAAATTTTAAGCAGGGGTTATTCTGCTGTGTATAAGGATGAAGATATAATTCATAGTATACATGACTTAAGTAAGGATGATAAAGTAAATGTATTATTAAAAGATGGGTCTTTTAATTGCCTGATTTTAGATGTGATGGAGGGTCGAGTATGCCAGGAAGAAAAAAGGAATTGAATTTTGAAGAAGCAATGAACAGGCTTAAAGAGATTTCAGAGCAAATGGAAAATAATGATATAGGCCTTGAGGAATCAATGCAACTTTTCAAAGAAGGAATGGAGCTTTCAAAATATTGCAATCAAAAATTAGATGAAGCTGAAAGAAAAATTAATGTTTTGACAAAGGGTGCTGATGACAAAGTAAAGGAGGAAAAATTTATACCTGAGGAGGAATAATATTAATGGATTTTAAAGATGAAATGCTTACAAAACAGAAAGTAGTAAATGATTATTTAATGAAGTGTATGGAAATAAAATGTTCTCCTCAAATTATTTTAGATTCCATGAAGTATAGTCTTTTTGCTGGAGGTAAAAGGATAAGACCAATTTTAGCCATATCCATTTGCGAGGCCCTAAATGGGGAAGTCAAGGATGTTCTTCCTTTTGCAGCAAGTCTTGAAATGATTCACACTTATTCTTTAATACACGATGATCTTCCAGCTATGGACAATGATAAATACAGACGAGGAAAACTTACAAATCATATGGTATATGGTGAAAGTATTGCTATACTTGCAGGGGATGGCTTACTTAATTATGCCTTTGAAAATATATTTGACTTTTTGACTATAAATCCCTGCAAAAAAAATATATCTGCAGCAGGAGTAATTGCCAAGGCTGCAGGAGTTTCAGGTATGATAGGCGGTCAGGTTATAGACATACAAAGTAAAGATAAAAAAATTGATGAGAAAACTTTGCATGATATGCACAGGCTTAAAACAGGTGAAATGATTAAGGCTTCATGCCTTACGGGAGCAATTATAGCAGAAGCCAATAATTCCATGGATATAGTTGAGGAATATGGCAGCAACTTAGGTATTGCCTTTCAAATAGTGGATGATATACTTGACTATACTGGAGATGAAAAAGATCTTGGCAAAACTATTGGCAAGGATAAAAAGAGTGATAAGCCAACATTTATAAGCATGTATGGAGTTGAAAAATCAAGGGAGCTTGCAGCTTTATATACAGAAAAAGCTGCTAAAAATGCCAAAATCATAGACAAGAAAGGTTTTTTATTGGAACTAACTGATTATTTACTAAAAAGGAAGAATTAATATGGGGCAGTTCAAAGAAATCATTTATAATGATATTTTGATTACTGCTATTATTGGATGGGCAGTAGCACAGATATTAAAATTTGTTTTAACATTAATAACTCAAAAGACTTTGGATTTTAGTAGATTTGTTGGATCGGGCGGGATGCCAAGCTCTCACTCCTCATTTGTAACTGCGCTTTCAGTAAAAACTGGAACAGAATGTGGATTTAACAGCCCATTATTTGCTATTTCAGCAGTATTTGCTTTAATTGTTATGTATGATGCTGCTGGTGTAAGACGTGAGGCTGGCAATCAAGCTAAAATCTTAAACCATATAATTGATGATTTAAGTAAAAATAAAGGTGTTAAACCTCAAAGGCTTAAAGAGCTAATTGGTCATAAGCCCATTGAAGTTTTAGCAGGTGCTATTCTTGGAATAATAATTGGAATAATAATTGGAATAGTAGTATAATATTTATATTGAATTATAGATGAAATTTTAGTATAATTCAGTTTCCAGGTGGCGCAGTATCCTAGTCAGAAGAACTTATTTTGAAGGCGGGGCTAAAAATCCGCCAAAGGGCATATCGATGAAGTTCCTTGTGGTGGCTCGCTACGCCCAGTAGTGGGCTGGTGCTGGGAGTAAGGGGGATGGGGCAACCGTAATGGCATGCGTAATTGACCCTACCTTCGCGGAGGCCTATGTTTGTGATAAGACTATTTATTACGGCATAGGATTAAACCTGCATTGTGGTATTAAGTTGCTACTTGCAGTGTAGCCTGCCTTGAGTGGATATGGTAGATGGCGGATCAGATTTATGTAGTGTGGCCGCATTATATAAATTATTGCTGCAAGAAACCATATCTGCAAAAGAGGATAGAAATAGGTAATTCTGCCGAGGAAAACTCCTAGGCTGTTCATTGAAGCAAGAAAAGGATTGCAGTGTGGACTTAGTGGTAATCTAGCCTCATATACGGCAACGGTATGGATTTTTGGTTAATGGGAAACCACCGAAATGGCAACATTACGGCCTCAAAAATGGGAAAACCTGCTAGACCTATGCCGCAAACTTAACTTTTCTTGCTGCCACCTCACTTTGGAGTGTAATAAATGGATGATGATAAGGAATATAAGAAAAAGAAATATTATAAGAAAAAAGTTAATAATAAAACGTTAGATAAAAAATGGATAATATCTATTTTATTTTGGACGTTTATTTTATCAGGATCAATTAGCTTTTTTTCAGATTTATTACTTGCTAATGTTAATATATATATTGCATGTTTGCTTCTTATCATAATTATAGCAATTGGAATATTATTTGATATTATAGGTGTGGCAGTAACAGCTGCGGATGAAACACCATTTCATTCTATGGCTTCGCGAAAAGTGAAAGGGGCCCGGACGGCTGTAAAGTTGATTAAAAATGCTGATAAAGTTTCAAATTTTTGTAATGATGTGATTGGAGATGTTTGTGGCATAGTAAGTGGAGCTACAGGTGCTATCATTGTTAGTAAAATTCTTATTATAAATGATGGTAATTATAGCTCTGTAATGTCTTTAACAGTAAGTGCAATAATTGCTTCAATAACTGTGGGCGGAAAGGCAATAGGAAAGAATTTTGCTATAAGAGAAAGCAATAATATAATTTATTCTGTGGCTTGGCTAATTGAAAGTGTAAAGAAAAAATAAAAATGGATGAGGAATATAATATATGACTATTTTAGATGGAGTAAATAGCCCTGAGGATATTAAAAATTTGAACTTTGGGCAATTAGAACAGCTAGCAAAAGAAATAAGACAATTTTTAATAGAAAAGGTTTCTAAGACTGGTGGGCATTTAGCATCCAATCTTGGAGTTGTAGAGCTTACATTAGCATTGCATAAAGCTTTTAATATACCTGAGGATAAAGTTATTTTTGATGTAGGGCATCAAGCCTATGTACATAAGATAATAACTGGAAGAAAAGATCAATTTGACACATTGAGACAGTATAATGGACTTAGCGGGTTTACAAGGGCAAGTGAAAGCAAATATGATATCTTTTCAGCTGGACATAGCAGTACATCTATTTCAGCTGCCCTTGGTATGGCAAAAACTAGAGATATAAATGGTGAAAATTACAGTGTAGTTGCTGTTATAGGAGATGGAGCATTAACAGGAGGCATGGCCTTAGAGGCTCTAAACTATGCAGGTACTTCTAATACAAACTTTATTGTTATATTAAATGATAATGAAATGTCTATATCAAAAAATGTTGGAGGTATGGCAGTATATTTAAGCAAAAGAAGAACAGATCCAAGGTATTTAAAATTTAAAAAAACCATGAAAAAGCTTTCCAATAAAATTCCTGGTGGGAATGGAATTTATAAAGCAGCTGGAAAAATAAAGGATGGAATAAAATATCTTATGGTTCAAGGTGTTTTATTTGAGGAACTTGGTTTTAAATATTTAGGACCAATTGACGGTCATAATATAGAAAAAATGGTAGAAGTTTTCTCAAGAGCTAAGAATGTAAATGGACCAGTACTTATTCATGTTGTTACAAAAAAAGGGAAAGGATATTCATTTGCAGAAAAAAATCCAATAGAGTTTCATGGGATTGGTCCTTTCAATATAGAAACCGGTAAACCACTAAATCCTCCTTCTATAACTTACTCTAAGGTTTTCGGGGAAGAAATTGTAAATGCGGCAAAAACAAATAACAAATTAATAGCAATTACTGCAGCTATGCCTGATGGTACAGGTTTAAGAGAGTTCTCAAAATTGTACCCTAAAAGATTTTTTGATGTTGGAATTGCCGAACAAAATGCAGTTACTTTTGCTGCTGGTATGGCTGCTAATGGGTTTAAGCCTGTATTTGCTGTTTATTCTACATTTTTACAAAGAGGATATGATCAAATAGTTCATGATGTATGTTTGCAAAATTTGCCTGTAATGTTTGCTGTTGATAGGGCTGGAATTGTGGGAGAAGATGGAGAAACTCATCAAGGAATTTTAGATATAAGCTATTTAAGAAGTATGCCTAACATGACTATTGCAGCACCTAAGGATTTACAAGAATTTAGGATGCTTTTAAAATGGGGATTTAAATTTAATTCTCCACTTGCAATAAGGTATCCCCGTGGCGGGGATCCTGATATTAAATTTGAAAATTATGATGAAATTATATATAAAAAATGGGAAAAAATATTAAGTGGAAGTAATTGTGCAATACTTGCCTGTGGCAAAATGGTTCAATTTGCCTATATGGCTTGTTTGAAGCTTAAAAAGAAAAATATAAATTGTGAGCTTGTGAACTGCAGATTTATTAAGCCATTAGATGAAGATATGCTTAAAGATTTATTTAACAGATTTAAACTTATTTTTACTGTGGAAGATAATTATATAGCAGGTGGATTTGGTTCAAGTGTTTTAGAATATGCATCACAAATCGGATATTCAGGAAGAATAATTAATATGGGCTATCCAGATGAGTTTATAACTCAAGGGAAATGCAGTATTTTATATAAACAATATGGATTGGATTCAGAGGGTATAATGGATAAAATAATTCAAAATATAATTGTATAGGATTTTAAGGGGCTATGTTGATGGAAAATAATAAAGAAAGACTTGATGTTTTACTTGTTGAAAAGGGCTTCTTTGATACAAGGGAAAAAGCTAAACGAAATATTATGGCTGGGGTTGTATTTGTAGATAATGAAAGAATTGATAAATGCGGACAAAAGGTAAAAACTACTTCCAACATTGAAGTTAAGGGGAATAGCATTCCCTATGTAAGCAGGGGTGGACTTAAGCTTGAGAAGGCTGTAAATGAGTTTAAACTTGATTTAAATGGAAAAGTATGTATGGATGTTGGAGCATCTACCGGCGGCTTTACAGACTGCATGCTTCAACATGGGGCTGCAAAAGTATATGCAGTAGATGTTGGCTATGGCCAGTTTGATTGGAAGCTTAGAAACGACCCAAGGGTTACATGTATGGAAAGGACGAATATAAGATATGTTAAACCAGAAGATATTGGTGAATCGATAGATTTTGCTTCTATTGATGTATCCTTTATATCATTAAGATTAGTTTTGCCGGTAGTTAAAAGCTTGTTAAAGCAGGACGGCGAAATTACAGCTTTAATAAAACCGCAGTTTGAGGCTGGCAGAGATAAGGTTGGAAAAAAAGGTGTTGTACGTGATAAAGAAACACATTTTGAAGTAATAAAAAATGTTGCTTATTATGCAGCAAGCATTGATCTTCTCCCCTACAAATTAACATATTCACCAGTAAAGGGGCCTGAAGGGAATATAGAGTATTTATTATACATGATTAATAATATGAATTTCAACAATATGAGCTTCAACGAATTAAATATTGAAAATATTATAAAAAAGGTTGTTGAAGAATCGCATAAGAGTTTATAATAGTAAGTACAGATATGTTTAATGGCGGTGAAAAAATGATTAACGCAGGAATAATTGTTAATATGGATAAGAGTGGCAGCTTAGAGCTTACAAAGGAAATGGTTGAATGGTTTGAAAGTAATGGGAATAATGTTTTACTTATGGAGCAAACAGCCATTTCAATTAATAGACAAGATATAGGATATGCAAAAATAGATTTGTACAAAAAGTCAGATATATTATTTGTTATAGGTGGTGATGGGACTTTACTTAGAGTAGCAAGGGAAGTTGCTGCAATTGGGATACCAATTCTTGGCATTAATATGGGACATCTTGGGTTTATAGCTGAAGTAGAGGTAAAGGATATTTTTTCATCATTAAGAAAAGTTCTAAATAATGACTATAAAATAGAAGAGCGAATGATGATTGAGGCAAGTATTTATAGGCAGTCGAGTATTGTTAAAAGATTTTATGCTTTAAATGATATTTGCTTTACAAAAGGTGCACTATCAAGAATTATAAAATTAGATACATATGTAAATGATGAATACGTAAATACTTATAATGCTGATGGTCTGCTTATTTCAACTCCCACTGGTTCCACAGCATATTCATTATCTGCTGGTGGTCCAATTGTTTGCCCCAATGTAAATGTTATGATAATTACTCCAATTTGTTCACACTCTTTAAGTTCAAGGGCAATTATTGTTTCTAAAAATGATGTTATTTGTGTGGATGCTTTTGATAATGATGATAGTGTATATTTAACTGCTGATGGTCAAGAGGGATATAGACTATGGCAGGATGATAAAGTTTATATTAAAAGATCAAGTTTTACTGCTAAATTTATCAAGGTATCT
Organism: Clostridiaceae bacterium UBA4839; assembly: GCA_002400085.1. Lineage (GTDB taxonomy): Bacteria > Bacillota > Clostridia > Clostridiales > Caloramatoraceae > UBA4839. Next base: position 17,467 of record DHEX01000135.1, read on the forward strand.
AATTTAAGTTTTTATGATGTTCTTAGAACTAAATTAAAAGGATAGCTTTACAATTGGAAGAAAGGGGTTATTCAAATGAAAATTACCAGACATGCACGAATATTAGAGATTATTGGTCAGAAAGATATTGAAACTCAGGAGGAACTTGTAGATGAGCTAAAAAAACTTGGCATGGATGTTACACAAGCAACAGTTTCAAGAGACATAAAGGAATTAAAATTAATTAAAGTTTTATCTAATAATGGGAAATACAAATATGCAGCAATCAACCATGGTGAGAACATACTTTCCGAAAAATTAGTAGGGATTTTTGCTCAAACGGTCATACATATAGACTATGTTAATAATATTATTGTTTTAAAGACAATAGCAGGATCTGCACCAGCAGCAGCGGAGGCAATTGACTCATTGGGCTGGGAAGGAATAGTTGGAAGTGTTGCAGGAGATAATAACATATTTGTTTTAACTCGCTCTGATGAAAAGGCGCAGGAATTGGTAGTGAAATTTAAAAAACTTCTTAATGAATAGGAGGGAAGTTAATGCTCCTAGAACTTCATATAAAAGATTTTGCTCTTATAGATTCGGCAGACTTAAAATTTGAAAAAGGCTTAAATATATTAACAGGCGAAACAGGTGCAGGCAAATCCATAGTAATAGATTCTGTAAACTTTATAATGGGGGATAAGCAAAGCAGGGACATAATAAGGACAGGGGCTGAAAGTGCTTATGTTGAGGGAGTTTTCGATGCTAATTCAGAAGAAACTTCACATATATTACAAGAAAATGGTATAGATGAAGAGGATGTACTAATAATCTCAAGAGAAATAAATCAAAATGGAAGAAGCATATCAAGAATTAATGGTAAAACAGTTACTGTTTCATTATTAAAACAGGTAATGAAATATATAATTGATATATATGGTCAGCATCAGCATCAATCATTATTAGATGAGCAAAACCATATTCAGATACTTGATTCATTTTGTGGATCTAGTATTATTGAAATTAAAAAACAATATAAAGCACTTTATGAACAAATAAAAGAGATAGAAAATCAAATTGATAGGATAAATTTAGATGAAAAAGACAGGCAAAGAAAATTAGGATTGCTTTCCTACCAAATCAATGAAATAAATGAAGCTAAATTAAAACCCAATGAAGATGAGGAATTATATAAAAAAAGGGAAGTCTTAGCAAATGCTGAGAAAATTTATTCATCATTATCTAATGCTTATAACATATTGTACTCATCAGAAGAGCAAAACTCATCCTATGATGGTATAGGATCATCTATTGGATATTTGGAAGGTATTGAAAAGTATGATGAAAAATTAGAAAACATAAAAAATGAACTTAAAGACGTATATTATAATTTAGAAGGAATTGTAGATGAAATAAGGGAATATAAAGATAACATTGATTTTGAACCGGATGTATTAAATCAAGTTGAAATTAGGCTGGATTTAATAAACAGCTTAAAGATGAAATATGGAAATTCCATTGAAGAAATTTTGGCATATTGTGAGAGAAGCAGCTCAGAATTAAATGAACTTGTCAATAATAATCAAACTATTGACAAGTTAAGCCAAAAGAAGAAGGATGGATATATTAAATTAAATAAACTTGCAGAGGATATTTCTAAAATAAGAAAGGAAGTTGCTGTTAAGCTTGAAGACAGAATAGAGGAGGAATTAAGATATCTTGGGATGGACAAGGCCTCTTTTAAAATTGTTGTAGAAGATAATGAAAGTTTAAATGAAGATGGAAAAAACAAGGTTTATTTTATGATGACAGCAAATGTTGGAGAGCCATTAAAGCCTTTAAGCAAAGTAGCATCCGGTGGCGAACTTTCAAGGATTATGCTTGCAATAAAAAGCGTTATTGCAGATGTAGATAGTATCCCAACTCTAATATTTGATGAAATTGATACTGGTATAAGCGGCAGGGCAGCTCAGGCAGTAGCTGAAAAGATGTGCCTTATTTCTAAAAATCATCAAGTTTTATGTGTAACTCATTTACCTCAAATAGCTTCAATGGCTGATGTACATTTTAAAATAGAAAAAAATATAATTGATGGAAAAACTTATACTAATGTACTTAAGCTTAACGATAAGGGACAAACAGAAGAGCTGGCAAGGATGTTAGGGGGAGCAATATTAACAGATTTAACCCGAAAACATTCAATTGAAATGAAAAGTTTGGCAAATGATTTAAAGGGCAAAATCCGAAAAACGTAAAAATATTTAAAAGGTGGAAGAAAACTTCCGCCTTTTTTTTTGGCGCATTTTAACGTTTTATTTAAATCATAATATGGATTTTCATAAGCTGTAATTATTGCGAAAAGTTCTCTTTTCTCGGGATGATTTATTTTTTGCTTATTGTGGCGAGTGGAACCTGTGTTTTATTCGTAATTTAAAATCATTAATGAACAAATAACAGCGGAGATAAGAAAAATATATGGAATGAACATAGAGTGAGCATTTAGATGTTCTTGGGATTAAAATGGCAGAGAAGCTTNNNCGGTGGATTAAATCTAAATTACTGATTGTTGTAAGATAAAAATAACGAATTACAGTTTCATAAGCTTTACATTTAAGCTTCATAATGTAATAAATGCAGTCATTATTATAGTATATCATTAGCTAAAATAGGTTAATTTAAGACTAAGAAAGGAGGTGAATTTAAAAAATAACCAAAAAGGAGTGATATTTTGAAGAAAAATAGGTGCGATTTATTAAAAAAAATATTTTTAACAATTTTTATCCTGTTTTTGGTTATTAGTGGTTTTACAATTGGCAATAACTTTGCAGGGCTAAGTTTTGATTATAAAAATAATATATTTAATATAAAGAATAATAAGGTACCAACTATTGCTTCTGAAAATATAAAAATCATTCCTTCAGGTCAATCTATAGGAGTAAAACTGTATACAGATGGAATCCTTGTAGTAGGATATTCTGATATTCAAACAAAAAGTGGAAAAAAATTAAGTCCTGCTGCTGAAGCCGGCATTCAAGTAGGGGATTCTTTAATTGAAGCAAATGACATAAAGATAGGCAGCAATAAACAACTTTATAGTATAATTAATGAAAATAAAAATAAGGAAATAAAATTCAAAATTAAAAGAAATGATGAGGATATATATGTTAAGCTATCTCCAATTTATGCTGATAATGATGAAGCATATAAAATTGGACTTTGGATAAGAGATTCCACTGCTGGTGTAGGAACCCTTACATTTTATATTCCTGATTCTCAAAAATTTGGTGCATTAGGTCATCCGATAAATGATTCAGATACAAATACACTTCTTAAAATTAAAGATGGAAGTGTATATAGTTCAAAAATAATATCTATTGAACAGGGTACAAAGGGAAAACCTGGAGAGCTGAGGGGTATATTTTCCCAGAGCGATGAGTTCGGGAAAATTGATAAAAATACAAATGAAGGTATATACGGGAAGATAATAAATAATGATAAAATTGGTTCAGTGAAGGGTGCAATGGGTGTAGCTAAGCAGTCGGAAATTAAAGAGGGTCCTGCCAAAATTTTAACTTCAATTGATGATGGTAATATAAAGGAATATGATATTGAAATCGAGAAAATAAATTATCAAACAAAGCCAGGATCTAAAAGCATGGTTATAAGAGTTACAGATAAGGAGCTTTTAGAAAAGACTGGCGGAATTGTTCAGGGAATGAGTGGAAGCCCAATAATTCAAAACGATAAAGTTGTTGGTGCAGTAACTCATGTTTTTGTCAACAGGCCAGATATGGGATATGCAATTTATATTGAATGGATGCTTATGCAAATGGGCATATGTATTTAACGATTCTCCAGGCAGCTGCCTGGAGAATTTAAAAGATGATCACTCTATGTTCATTTCATATATTTTTCTTATCTTTGCTGTAATTATTCATTAATAATTTTAAATTACGAATTGGAGGATATAAGCTGCTTTTTTAAAATTTAAAAATAATGACAAAAGTCATCTATGAATTCGCCCATAAAAATGCTCGGAACTTCTAATTTTATATTGAATGAATTGAATGAATTATAAAAAATTAGTTTTTATAAGAAGGATATTTTATTCTTTTGTCGAATAACTACATTGTAAGGAATTGGATATAATAACAAGGGAGGTTAATTTATGGAAAATGAGAAAATTAAAATTGTAATTGCAGATGATAACAAGGAATTTGCTAAAATTCTCAGCGAATACCTCGAAGCTCAAAGCGATTTTGAAGTTTTGGGTATTGCTAAGGATGGACTCGAGGCTATTAAACTGGTTTCTTCATTCGAGCCAGATGTCCTTGTACTTGATATAATTATGCCGCACCTTGATGGACTAGGGGTACTCGAAAAGTTAAACAGTATGCCCAATATAGAATTACCAAAGGTTATTGTTCTTTCAGCAGTTGGACAGGATAAGATAACACAGCGGGCAATTAATCTCGGTGCTGAATATTATGTCGTTAAACCTTTTGATATGGAGACGTTTACCAAAAGGATCAGACAAATGTTTTCATCAACACAGCCAACTGTTGAGGTCAGAAGAAATTCATTATTAGTTTCAGACCCCCAGGATTATAGCAATGCTAATTCAATGGAGGCAGAAATTACAAACATTATGCATGAAATTGGCGTCCCAGCGCATATAAAGGGTTATTTATATTTAAGGGATGCAATACAGATGGTAGTTAACGATGTAGAACTTTTAAGTGCAGTAACAAAAGAATTATATCCTGCCATTGCCAAAAAATATAATACCACTGCAAGCAGAGTTGAAAGGGCCATAAGACATGCTATTGAAGTTGCATGGTCAAGGGGTGAAATAGATACAATAAATAAAGTATTTGGTTACACAGTTCATAATGATAAGGGCAAGCCAACGAACAGTGAATTTATTGCAATGGTTGCAGATAAACTAAGATTAAAGGCAAAATTAGGATAATAAATTCAATTTGATATTGATTTAACTAATAGTTATAGTTTATACTTGGTAAGTGTTATTATTAATATGTTGGAGGTATTTTTGATGAATTTTAAAGAGGATACTATAGAAAGCAACTATATATATAAGGGTAAAATAATAAATGTAAGAAAAGACAAAGTTGAGCTTTATAATGGGAAAACCTCTTATAGGGAGATTGTAGAGCACAATGGTGGAGTAGCAATTGTTGCTATTACTAAACAAAAGGAAATTATTTTGGTTAAGCAGTATAGGAAGCCTTTTGAAGAAGTTATTATTGAAATCCCAGCAGGCAAATTGGAAAAAGGTGAAAAACCAGATTACTGCGCAGCAAGAGAACTTCAGGAGGAAACCGGGTACATACCAAAGGATTTAAAATTATTGACAATACTATATCCTTCACCGGGTTTTTCAAATGAAAAGCTTTATATATTTTACTGCAGTGAAATGGATATTGGGCATACCAATTTTGATGAAGGGGAAAATATTGAATTGATTACTAAACCCTTTGATGAAGCAGTTAATATGGTTTACCGCGGGGAAATTAAGGATGCTAAAACTGTGGCAGGAATATTATTTGCAAAATTTCTTATTTAATTTCATAATATAACCCATCTTTTCATATAAATCTTATATAACAAATGAAAAGGTGGGATTTTTATTGAAAAAAAATTATAGCTATATTTTTAAAAAGAAATTAGATGAAAATTTAGGAGTTTATTTTATTATCACATTATTTTTTGCTATTGGGCTTGCAGCAGGTGCATTCACAATTAAGGGAATTGATGAGTCTCAAAAAGAAGAGCTCGTAGTATACTTTAACAGGTTTTTACAGGTAATAAAAGGTGAAAAAGTAAATAACTATTTAATACTTTGCCAATCTTTAAAAAATAATTTTCAAACAGTTTTGCTGATTTGGTTTTTTGGTATAACAATAATAGGTATATTTGCTACGCTATTAGTTGTTTCTTTCAGAGGATTTATAATGGGATTTACGGTTGCATTTTTAGTTCAGGGTATGGGATTTAAAGGAATGCTTACCACCTTATTAGCTATTATTCCTCAAAATATTATATACATACCATCTATTCTTATTATTGCTTCGCAAAGCATGAATTTTTCATTAAATATAATAAAATCGAAGAATATGGGAATACATGAAAGTAATTTTAAAAAAAATATTTTAAGATACAGCAGTGTTATAGCTGTTACATATTTTATCATGTGCATTGGAAGTTTAATTGAGGCTTATATTTCCCCAGCAATTATTAAAGCTATGTCAACTTATTTAACTAGTCAGTAAATTTTTATGTAAAGTGGAAAGGATTTATAAATATTTTGTTGAATATATTATATAATGTTATAGGCGTTATTAAATAAATTTTCCACTTATAATTACAAAGGGGAAATATAAATGAGTCAGATATTGGATGATTTTGTTGATGATTTGACAAATAACAAAAAATTGAGTGAAAATACTATTGAATCTTATAGTAGAGATATTAAGCAGTATCTTTCCTATTTAGAAGAAAACAATATTGATTTTAAGGGTGCTAAAAGGGGAAATATAATTGCTTATATTCTATATCTTAAAAAAGAAAATAAGGCACCCTCATCAATTTCTAGAAGTATAGCATCAATTAGATCATTTTATCATTTTTTATTAAAAAGCAATATTGTAAATTATGATCCAACTATCGATCTTGAATCCCCTAAAGTAGAAAAAAAGATGCCTGAAATACTAACAATAGGAGAAGTTGAAAAATTACTATCTATACCTATTACTAGTAATTTTAAAGGCTCAAGGGATAAAGCTATGTTAGAGCTCCTTTATGCCACAGGTGTAAGGGTTACGGAGCTTGTTAATTTGAATATAGATGATGTAAATTTAAATTTAGGTTTTGTAAAGCTTAACGGAACAAAAGAAAGAGTTGTACCAATAGGTAGAATGGCACAGAAAGCAGTAAATGTTTATATAAATGAATATAGACAGGAATTTCTTAAAGATAAGGAAAGCAACGTTTTATTTTTGAATTTTCATGGTCAAAAGATGACACGCCAAGGTTTTTGGAAGATAATTAAATCCTATGCAAAGGAAGCTGGAATTGAAAAAAAAATAACTCCATATACACTGAGACATTCCTTTGCAGCACATTTAATTGAAAATGGAGCTGACTTAAAATCACTGCAGCAAATGTTAGGTCACGCAGATATTTCAACAACTCAAATTTACGCTGAAATGGTAAAAACTCGAATAAGCGATGTGTATAGAAAAACTCATCCAAGAGCATAGAAGCCTCATTTTTACGAATGAGGCTTCTTTATTTTTTGGGGTATTTGAGGTATAATTTATATTCAAAGATTACTTAATAGCAATAAAATTAGAATGGGGATGTTAATATGATAAAAAGGGTTATACTTATTGTTCTTGATAGTGTTGGAATAGGAGAATTACCAGATGCAGCATTGTATGGTGATGAAGGAAGCAACACTGTGGGAAACATATCAAAGGCAGTTGGAGGGCTTAAACTTCCCAATATGCAGAAAATTGGATTTGGGAATATTGATGGGATAAAAGGCATTGATTATGAAAAGAATCCGTCTGGCTGCTATGGAAGATGTACGGAAATATCAAAAGGTAAAGATACAACAACAGGTCATTGGGAAATTGCAGGACTTCCGCTTTATGATGCATTTCCAACCTATCCGTCAGGATTTCCTGATGAAGTTGTTAAAAAATTAGAGGAAGCTTTTGGAACAAAAATTATTGGAAACAAGCCAGCATCAGGCACAGTAATTATTCAAGAATTAGGGGATGAGCATGTAAAAACTGGTTATCCTATTGTTTATACTTCTGCAGATAGTGTACTTCAAATTGCAGCTCATGAAGAAGTTATTCCTCTTGAAAGGCTATATGAGCTTTGCAGGATTGCAAGGAAAATAATGACTGGAAAGCATGCTGTAGGCAGAATAATTGCAAGGCCGTTTATTGGTGGAAATGGCAAATACACAAGAACTTCAAATAGAAGGGATTTTTCACTTAAGCCTAATAAAAAGACTATGTTAAATTATATAATGGAATCTGGACTTGATGTATGTGCAGTAGGAAAAATTGAGGATATATATGCTGGATGTGGAATTACTGATGCTGTTCATACAAAGAATAACTTGGAGGGAATTGAAAAGACTATTGAATATATAAATAAAGATAATAAAGGATTGATTTTTACTAACCTTGTAGATTTCGATATGCTCTATGGGCACAGAAATGATGTCAAGGGTTATGCAAATGCTTTGAGGGAGTTTGATGCTAAGCTGCCACAAATAATAAGCAGTATGAAGGACACTGATATGCTTATAATTACAGCAGATCACGGATGTGACCCAACGACTCCAAGCACAGATCATTCAAGGGAATATATTCCTGTATTACTGTATGGAAAAGAATTAAAAAAGAATATAAACATTGGCACAAGAAAGACTTATTCAGATATTGGTAAGACTATTACTGATATATTAAATGTTAAAGAGGATATAAATGGCGTAAGCTTTGCAAAGGATATTTTATTATAATTGTTTAATAATTTAACAAATGCTTGGATGGGGTAAGGCTTTTTAAGCAAACTCCACCTAAGCTTAAAATCTATGATATAGGTAATCTAGTGATTTAAATTA
>DHEX01000108.1 GCA_002400085.1 Clostridiaceae bacterium UBA4839
GTACAGACAAAGGAATAAAAAAGGGACAATAGGTTTGCAAGGCTATTATCTCTATAAAATATATAATATTCCCTTGCAAATACTATTATACGAGGAGGGATATTATGAAGTTATATGAAAGTGAAACAGTTGAATTGAAGGAAATTTATACACCAAATTTAAAGAAAGAAATTATTTCCTTTGCAAATACAAACGGTGGGACAATCTATATTGGCGTACAAGACAATGGAGAAATTGTTGGTATTGATAATGCTGACTTTGTAATGCAACAGATATCAAATTCTTTAAGAGATAGTATTCGTCCTGATGTTTCTATGTTTACTAATATTGAGCTATTGCAAGAAGAAAATAAGTTTTTTATTAAACTAACTGTTAGCCCAGGTACGAAAAAGCCTTATTACCTATCAGATAAGGGACTTAAACCAGCAGGCGTATATGTTAGAAGTGGAACAACATCTGTCCCAGCATCTGAAGATGCTATTCGCATGATGATAAAAATGACAGATGGTGATTCATTTGAAACAAATCGTTCTCTAGTTCAGGAGTTGACTTTTAATACACTAGATGAAGAATTGAGAAAAAGAGGTTTGGAATTTACAAAAATTCAAATGAAAAATTTAGGTATTCTTTCTGATGATGATATTTATACAAATATGGGACTACTTGTTTCAGATCAATGTAAACATTCTATTAAATTTGCAATTTTTCAAGGCACAGATAAGTTAGTGTTTAGGGATAGAAAAGAATTTACTGGCTCCATATTCGCTCAGCTTATGGATGCATATAAAACTATTGACTTTTATAATGGTACAAAAGCAACCTTTCATGATTTACTGCGCACGGATGAAAGGGATTATCCAGAAGAGGCTGTTCGTGAAGCTTTGCTGAATGCTATCGTTCACAGGGACTATTCTTTTAGCGGCAGCACATTTATAAATTTATACTCTGACCGTTTAGAGATTATCTCTTTAGGTGGGTTGGTACCTGGTTTATCATTAGAGGCAGCTATGATGGGAGCATCTCAACCTAGAAATGAAAAACTTGCAAACCTATTTTATAGAATGAGGTTTATTGAGGCATATGGAACAGGTATTAGTAAGATCATTAGCTGTTACAAAGGTTTACCTGTCCAACCGAAGTTTGAAAATGCAGAGGGCGCATTTCGGGTTGTGCTACCTAACATACATGCACAAAAGTTAAGCACAGAAAATGAAAAGTATTTACCAATACTCAGATTATTTGAAAAGCAAAAAGAAATTACTCGAAGGGATGTTGAGGAAACTTTAGGGATTGGTACAACTCATGCAATTAATATGCTCAGAGAAATGTTGGATAAGGATTTGATTAGTAAAGTTGGGGGTGGTAGACTCACAAGGTATGTGCTAAAATAAACAAACCTAATCATGTAGGTTTTGTTCTTAGAGGGAAGATTGGTTTGCTCGTTGCCTCCCTCTTCTCCTTTTTTTGAAGTATTGACAGTTTTCCTAATTTACATTATAAAAAAGCAGATTATTTAATCTTACACGAGCATTAAAAGTGAATTTATTTTGATGTTTTTGAATAAAATCAGAATGGTTTATTTTGACGTTTAACACTTATAAAAAGATATTGTAGTATGGTGAGCGACATAAAAATTTTATAACCATAAAGTCGCAATTTTACTATGAAGAGGAGAGATTATGATGGATAAGACTAACCCAGAGAAGGCAGTTAAAGAATTGACTATGCTGCTGATGTATTTAACAAGGTTTAATGAAGGGGGCCGTTTTGAATCAGATTTGGATATGGCTTGGAAGGGATATGATTTTGGTATTATCAATAAATTGGCTGAGGAAGACTATATCCGACAGGGAAGCTTCCGTTCCAAATCCGTAGCAATTACAGATAAAGGCATGAAATTATCACGAGAACTATTGGATAAATACAATATATCAGATTGGAAGTAGATATAAGCAGAAAAAATGCACTTGTAGGTCGACTTGCTTCTAAAATATACTCCATTATAAAAGGTACTAACTGTCCTTAGTATTGCTATGTTATGTGTGCTTTTTTAATTTTGCTTTTTCTAATAATATTGAGATTTCAGTATAGAAAGGTTGATAATATGCTTGAATTAATACGGAGAAATGTCATATATGTAAATGGGTATAAAGAATACTGTCAAGAATTTTGGGATCATGACATTCGCTATTTTCGACCTACAAATCCTGAGTTGATTGATGAAACCTGGTTTGAAAGAACTAAAAGCTGGTATGATAAAAAAGAGTTGGGATTGATTCCTGGTCAACCTGTGAGTTTTCATTACTGGGCAGTCGATGGGGATAATTTTGTTGGTGAATTCCAATTGCGAACAGAACTGTCGGAGGAAGTCATGACCGGAATAGGAAGTATCGGCTATTCTGTTCGTATAACTGAACAGGGAAAAGGTTATGGAACAGAAATATTAAGGAAAGGACTTGCTATAGCAAGAGACCACCATCTTGAAAAAGTCTTACTTACGATCAACGATCAAAACACAGTATCAGCACATATATGTGAAAAACTTGGTGGCGTGCTAATGGATAGAATCCTTGCTTATAATAAAGATGAGGGCGAACATATCATGCGCAGGTATTGGATTTATCTATAGTTACAAAATGAGCATAATATGAAGCTCTACAAATTTCCAATTTGTCAATGAGATTATGAGTACAATCTGAATTTGAAGTTAAGACGCATCTTTCCTTTATACGAATATAGTGGATATGTTCACGCCTACTGATAGTGCTAAAAATGCAGTGTTTCCGGGACGGTCTGAAAGATATTCATTCTATCCCATCAAGCCACGTGGAAACAGTATGTTTTATGTCACGTAAAAAGTCTTGATACAAGGGCATTTACAAACAGGGTGTTTTTGAGTAAACTATAAAAAAGTGTGCTTTTACAGTCTGCGGAAACATGTCAAGTCATTCATAATGTACGGAGCTTGAAAAAACCGAGCCAATAGTCAAGTTGATATTATGAATGTTAAACCCTCAAAAAGTATCGAGGGTTGAGCGGACATTATGAATGTAGAAAGGAGCCCATACTCATGAATGTAATTATACGTCTTGGAGACGGTAAGTATTATTGTTCAGCAGTTTTTGGATATTATGATGATAACGAGACCGATAAATATAGTTATGATATGTATTATATTGTTTTTAATCAGGAAAAGACAAAATTGATAAAACAACCACTGTTTAATCCAAAAATTTACCCGCAATTAGATAAGACAGTGCTTGTTTTTGATGGTGATCAAACAAATTGGATAGTGAATAAAAATGGATATGGTGGCGTAGATTTTCTGCCTAAAGAAAATGCTCTGCATATTATTGAAAGCGGCATAATGCCCTCAAATTTGCTAAACAAGTGCCTTTTGCTGGAAGTCCCAGATAACTTCGAAGGTTATCATGAAATAATAGATTCAAAAGATGTGGATAATCTCATGTGGGTTTCAGGAGGTTTTCATGACGCGGTAATATCAAAACAGGAAGGAAAGAAAGATGGCTCGCTTAGTGTACTGTTTGATGGGATATGGGGATGCTCCATAGAACTTATTTTTAGTGGTGATGTATCATATTGCACAGATAGCAGAAATTCGGATCAATGCGACGACCCATATTGGTTTGGTTCCACATTGATACTTAAAGACGGGTACAAGATATTTATTGATGACGATGATGTAGCTATTGAAGATGTAAATAACGATTATTGCTGGTTTAAAGCTAAGGCAATGGAATATCGTATTATACCAGAATAGAAAATTCCCTGCCAGCTATTGCAGTTGACGGGGCTTCTTAATGCTTGCGATTAGTATTTGATGTTGATTGTGATGCAAGATTTGAATGTGATTTTGAAATGGTCATTGTGGACTTCGTACGCTCCATTACTTCGAATATATTGCATTTAATTTTCTTGATCCTGAAACATCAGTTAAACGATTGAATAGAATTGAAAAAGGTATACTGGGCCTAGATGAAATGTCAGGGCGATAAATAGTAATTTATGGAGGAAAAACTATAATGGAATTATGGGATATATATGATATTGCAAGAAATAAAACAAATAGGACAATGGTTCGGGGAGCAGATTTTAATAAAGGCGATTATCATATGGTTGTTCACATTTGCATATTCAATTCGAAGGGTGAAATGCTAATTCAACAAAGACAGCCATTTAAAGAAGGTTGGTCTAATATGTGGGATATTACAGTTGGGGGAAGTGCGATTAAAGGGGACACTAGCCAAATGGCCGCGGAAAGAGAATTGATGGAAGAATTAGGAGTTAAAATTAGTCTGCAGAATATAAGACCTTATCTTACAATTAATTTTGATAATGGATTTGATGATATATATTTAATTCAAAAGGACATTGATATTGCTGATTTAACTTTACAGTATGAAGAAGTTCAGTGTGTAAAATGGGCTTCAAAAGAAGAGATTTTTTCCATGATAGATAGTGGTGAATTTATTCCGTATTACCAAAGTTTAATACAATTATTTTTTGATATTAAAAATCGATATGGATGTCATCAAACAATATAAAATTCCAATTTGTCAATGAGATTATGAGCACAATCTGAATTTGAAGTTAAGACCACCTTTTTTTATATGAATATGGTGGATATATTCACGCCTACCGATGTAATATTAAAAAATAATTGGAGGAGGATAAAATAAGATGGAAAACAAAAAGAGGGACAATGAAGATGAAATTACATCTGTTCGTCTTCATTTGGAACTGAAAGGTGAGGGTTTGACGGAATATCAGAAAAGGATGCTAAAAAGATACGGAGAATCTTCAACGGGAGAGACTATATGCAGGGACATTCTTATACCATCCGATATGCCACTCCATAACCTGCACTATGCAATACAAAAACTTTATGGCTGGCAAAATTCACATTTGCGCAGTTTTCGTCTGCCGGAAGAAGTTTATCAAAAACTAACCAGGGGTACTGTTAAAGGGTGGGTGAATTTAGTGGGGATTTTATTTCAGCCGCCATCTGAATCAGAGGAAGATGTTTTTTGGGATGATAATTATACAAAGGGAAATATAAATGCATGGCTTAAGAGAAAATATGTCGGACCGTATTTTTACGGCGGGAAGTTGGAGTATCCTGAAATTGCGAAAAGAGACGTGCAACGGCTTATGGATAAATTTAAGATGATTGATGTCAAAGAGCCATTTAAAGATTACTTAGCCCGGGCTGAAAAGGATGGAGACAAGGAAATCAAAACTTTGCGCAAAGCTCCTTTGATTGAGTTGACCCTTGAAGAAATGGATTCGTCTATTCTCATTGAAGGTGGAACAAGAGAACTGCTGGAACGACTGGAGGTCAGCAAGGTTTTAGCAAGTAAGGATGAAATGATTGATGAAGATAGATTGTTTCCAGTAACAAGGGAACTCATTTATAAGTATGATTTTGGGGATAATTGGACTATTACCATAACTAAGGAAAAAGATTGCAAAGATTTACTGAGAAACGGGTTCGTTTCGCGTGAAGAGATTGCCTGTGCAAATGATATTGTGCTGAATAAGCATATGCCGGTTTGTATTCATAAAAACGGAGTTTTTTTGTTTGATGATGTGGGTGGGCTAAGCGGATTTGCTGACTTTTTGGGTGATATTTATGAAAGCGAAGACAGAGAAAAAAGAAATATGCTTCGCACTTGGTCAAAGAGCCTCGGGTGGAGTGAAAAAAAGATTGCTTATAAAAAGATATTGTAGTATGGTGAGCGACATAAAAATTTTATAACCATAAAGTCGCAATTTTACTATGAAGAGGAGAGATTATGATGGATAAGACTAACCCAGAGAAGGCAGTTAAAGAATTGACTATGCT
>DHEX01000046.1:0-629 GCA_002400085.1 Clostridiaceae bacterium UBA4839
AGCATTGATATCTAGAGTGCCAGGCACATGGCATGTGGCATGTGGCAAACATATGTAGGGAGCGGTCTTGACCGTTCCGCCCCCCACGATTACATGCATTTCTAAGAGGAACGAAGTGAATGGAATACTAAAAATGAATAAAGCCTGTACTAAAATAGCACAGGCTTTACCCATTGGATATCATCCATAATACACCATCCTTATTCAGGCAGTGCATTATGTATTAGTTGTTTTTTAATTCTTTTAGACAAGCTTTGCAGATATTCTTACCTTTGAAATTTACGACGTCACTAGCATCTCCGCAGAAGATGCATGCTGGTTGGTATTTCTTTAATATGATTTGTTCACCATCAACATATATTTCAAGTGCATCTTTTTCTGCTATTTCAAGTGTCCTCCTTAATTCTATTGGAATAACTACTCTGCCAAGCTCGTCTACTCTTCTTACTATGCCTGTTGATTTCATTTTTATTCCCCCTTCAACAATGTTCGACATATCCTATTTAGATAATAACAAAACTGCCAATTAAAGTCAATGGTTAAATGAAAAAATAAGCAAAAAAGTTTTATTTTTTATATAATAGCCATAGTAATCCAAATTTTTACAGATTATAGGCGAGGAGTAAAGG
>DHEX01000046.1:746-2736 GCA_002400085.1 Clostridiaceae bacterium UBA4839
ATTTATTTGGTTGGGGGAACAGTAAGGGATATAAAGGCTGGTCGAAATATATCGGATTATGATTTTGCTGTATGTAAGAATTTTGACAATGCAGCTAATTATTTTGCATCCAAAGTAAAGGGATCTTATGTTAAAATGCACGAGGATACCAGCAGAGTTGTAAAGGACGGAGTGATATTTGATTTTTCAAAATTAAAAGGAAACACTATTCATGAAGATTTGAGAAAAAGGGATTTTACTATAGATTCCATGGCAATAGATTTAAGAGATAAAAGCTTCATTGATGACACAGGCGGCTTAAATGATTTAATGAATAAAAAAATAAGAGTTACATATGATGAAGCTTTTAAAGATGATGGAGCAAGGATTTTAAGAGCCTTTAGACTTTATGCTGTACTTGGCTTTGAAATAGATTTAAATACATTAAAACTTATAAAAATAAATGCACCCATGTTAAGCTTAATACCTGGAGAAAGAATGCTTTCTGAAATAATTAAAATATTTGAAAGCAAAAGAGCTTACGATACTTTAAGCTTAATGGATAAAGAGGGTGTACTTAAAATAATTTTTCCGCAAGTTGAGCCTCTAAAAAAAGTAGGAA
Organism: Clostridiaceae bacterium UBA4839; assembly: GCA_002400085.1. GTDB lineage: Bacteria > Bacillota > Clostridia > Clostridiales > Caloramatoraceae > UBA4839. Next base: position 1,348 of record DHEX01000046.1, read on the forward strand.
AGTGCAAATACCATGTGGTAGATGCTTTTACCCATTCTATGCTTGTTTTAAAATTTGCAGAAGAAGGGATGAAATATATTTATGATTCAAAATGGGGAGAGGAAATTAAAAGCCATTTTGAAGAAAAAATAAATGGCGAAAAAAGAATTGCTATATTCAAGATGGGATGCTTTTTTCATGATATAGGTAAACCCAAGGCTTATAAAAATGAAAATGGGAAAGTAAGCTTTAAACTTCATGANNTATTGGGGTTTTATAAACAAAACTCCAGTGAAAGTGCTTATTATAGATTTTTTAAAGATTATAAGGAAAATTCAATTGATGTTGTGCTCTGCTCTTTATTTGATATTACAGCAACAAGAAGCCTTTTAGATGACAATGGGGAAAGAAAAAAGTATTTTGAATTTATCTTAGAAATAATAGATAAGTATTACAGCAAGTTTGTCAGAGATAGTATTATAGATGGAAGGGACGTAATTGAGTACACTGGTGCTAAGGATAAAAAGGTAGGAGAGATTTTAGATAAGGTTGAAGAAATGTATTTTTGTGGAAAGATTAAAAATAAAGGTGAAGCAATTGAATTTTTAAAAAGGTATAAATAGGGACGGTTAATTATTAACCATCCCTATTTTGATTTGGGAAATATTTAATTTTTTGCTGCATAAATATTTAACGAGGTGATTTTGTGGTTAATATATTGTGGCTTTTAATGATAGGGGCAAGCATATTTATGTTTATAGCAAGGGGGGATTATGAAGGGGTTATGAATACCATTACAACCTCTGCTGAATCATCTGTAGAGCTTTTAATAGCCTTCCTTGGGGCTATGAGCATATGGACAGGTGTTATAAAGCTTTGCGAAAAATCGGGGATTTCNNATAATAATGAATATATCTGCAAACATATTAGGGCTTTCCGATGCTGCCACCCCCTTTGGAATAAAGGCTATGGAGGAACTTCAGAAAATAAACCCTGAAAAGGATAAGGTTTCTGATTACATGGTTACATTTTTAATTGTAAATGCATCCTGCATTCAGCTTATTCCATCTACAGTAATTTCAATAAGGGCAAGCCTTGGAGCAGCAAATCCATCAGATATAATTTTTCCTACAATTATTTCAACATTTATTTCACTTATATTTGGACTTATATCTAATTTAATTTTTAAAAGATTGTTTCACTAAAAATATTTTTGAGGTGTAATATGAAAATTCAAGTACTAATTATACCTGTGCTTTTGGCATTTATATTTATTTTTTCAGCAGCTAAAAAGGTAAAAGTTTTTGATGTATTTGTAGATGGTGTTAAAGAAGGATTTATAACTGGTTATAATATTGCTCCTGACCTTTTAACTATGATGTTTGCAATAGATATGTTTAAAAATTCAGG
>DHEX01000024.1:0-961 GCA_002400085.1 Clostridiaceae bacterium UBA4839
AAAGAAGGATGGGTAAGTAAAAAAGGTATTTGGAAAAAATAACGTAGGAGGTATTCCGTATGATAACCCATGGCAAGGATATTAAAATTTTTACAGGCAACTCAAATCCTGATTTAGCAAAGGAAATTGCAGATATTTTGGGTGTGCCTGTTGGTGATGCTGAGGTAGGAAGATTCAGCGATGGTGAAATTTCAGTTAATATTAATGAGACAGTTAGGGGAGCAGATGTATTTGTAGTTCAATCTACCTGCGCACCTGTAAATGACAATCTTATGGAGCTTTTAATTCTTATTGATGCCTTTAAAAGAGCTTCAGCTGGAAGAATTACAGCTGTGATTCCATACTATGGATATGCAAGACAGGATAGAAAAGCAAAGGCAAGGGATCCAATTACAGCAAAACTTGTGGCAAATCTTATAACATCAGCTGGAGCTGATAGAGTTCTTACTATGGATTTACATGCTTCTCAGATTCAGGGATACTTTGACATACCCCTTGATCATTTACTTGGGGTACCAATTTTATCTAAGTATTTTCAGGAAATGAACTTTAATGAAGAGGAAGTGGTTGTAGTTTCACCAGATCTCGGAAGCGTCACAAGAGCAAGGAAAGTTGCGGACAGGCTACATGCTCCTATAGCAATAATTGATAAAAGAAGACCAAAGGCAAATGTTTGTGAAGTTATGAATGTTATTGGAGATATAAAGGATAAGACAGTTATTCTTGTAGATGATATGATTGATACTGCAGGAACCATAACAAAGGGAGCTAATGCTCTTATGGATCTTGGAGCAAAAGAAGTTTATGCTTGCTGTACTCATGCAGTTCTTTCAGGACCTGCAGTCGAGAGAATACAAAAATCAGCAATAAAAGAGCTTGTAACATTAAATACAGTTCGGATTTCAGAAGAAAAGAGAATTGATAAGATAAAAATATTATCTGTAGCACCAATTTTTGCTGA
>DHEX01000024.1:1120-4625 GCA_002400085.1 Clostridiaceae bacterium UBA4839
GATAAATTAATAGATTGTTAAATCTTTGAAGTATCCCACGTGCTTGTAATTATAAGGAATAAATGAGAAAATAAATAGAGCAATAGTTAAAATTGAGAACTGTATAATTTAAATTAAAGATAAATTTAACAGGAGGGAATCAAATGGTTGAAACTAAAGTACTTATAGTGGATGATGACAAAAATATTTGTGACTTAATAGAGCTTTATTTATTAAAAGAAGGATATAAGACCTATAAAGTATATAACGGGAAGGATGCTCTGAAGGTTTTTGCAGAGAAACCTGTAGATGTTGTTGTGCTTGATATTATGATGCCGGAAATGGATGGATATGAAGTTTTGAAAGAAATTAGAAAATCCTCATCTCTTCCTGTAATTATGCTTACTGCAAGAGGTGAGACCTTTGACAGGGTACTTGGATTAGAGCTTGGGGCTGATGACTATATGGTAAAGCCTTTTGAACCTAAAGAGCTTGTTGCAAGAATAAGGGCGGTATTAAGAAGATATAAACCTCAGACAATGAAAAGGGCATTAGAGTTTACGGATCTTATAATAGATGCAGATTCATATATAGTAACTTATAAAGGGCAAGAGCTTGAGATGCCTCCAAAGGAGTTTGAATTACTATACTTTTTGGCATCAAATCCAAATAAAGTTTTTACAAGGGATCAACTTTTATATGAAGTATGGGGATATGACTATCCAGGAGATTCAAGAACGGTAGATGTTCATGTAAAGAGAATAAGAGAAAAACTATCAGATGAAAATGATTGGCAAATTAAAACTGTTTGGGGAGTAGGCTATAAATTTGAGGTGAAATAAATGAAAGTAATTAAAAAAAAGAGCCTATTTACAAAACTAATGGCAACATATGTAGTAATAATAATTATTGCCTATAGTGTTTCAGCTGTAATTCTTTCTGTTTGGTTTTATAATTATTATTACAATCAAAGGAAAGATGCTCTTTTAAGAGAAGAGGCGAACTTAAACAGGATTGTTGGTGATTATATGACCCAAAAAACTGATCCTGAAAAATTTAAGTTTGAACTTTTAGTAATAGATAGGCTTTTAGATGCAAGAGTTCTTGTAGTGGATAACTTTGGATATGTTATAAGTTATTCCGGGCAAGGTCTTGACAAAATGATTGGAAAGCAGATAACCAGTGAGGAATTTGATGAGATCAGAGAAGGAAGAATTGTAGTTAAAAAGGGTAATTTTAAAAATATGTTTTCATCGCCCATGCTTACAGTAGGAATGCCAGTAGTTATACATGATCAAGTACAAGGGGCAGTATTTTTACATTCTCCTTTAGATGAAATAAAAAACGCTGTAAAGCAGGCGTATATAGTTGTATGGGTATCTGCTGCTTTAGCTATACTATTCTCCATATTTGTAATATATATATTTTCAGATAGAATTCTTATAAGGCCCCTTGAGAATATAAATACTACTGCAAAAAGTATAGCAAAAGGAGAATTTGATAAAAGAGTTCAAGTTAATTCAGATGATGAAATAGGAGATCTTGCTACATCGTTTAATTATATGGCAGATTCCCTTAAGAATCTTGAAAATATGAGGAAGAATTTTATAGCCAACATATCTCATGAGCTAAGGTCACCTCTTACTTCTATTAATGGTTTTATAATGGGAATGATTGATGGAACTATACCTCAGGAGAAATGGACTTACTATCTCAATATTGTTCATGATGAAATACAAAGGCTTACAAGGCTTATTAATGACTTATTAGATCTTTCAAGACTTGAGTCTGGGGAATTTTCACTTCAAATAGATAAATTCGATATAAATGAGCTTATAAGAGAAAGGGTAATAAAGTTTGAGGATAAAATAAATAAGAAAAATATAAATATGGATGTCATATTAATTGAAGATAAGGTTATGGTAATTGGAGACAGGGATAGAATTGACCAGGTAATTACTAATCTTCTTGACAATGCAATTAAATTCGTTCCTGAAATGGGGCATGTATATATAAAGGCTGAAATAAAAAATGATAGAGTATTTGTAAGTGTATTTAATGATGGCGATCCTATACCTAAGGATGAAATTAAATATATATGGGATAGATTTCATAAGGTAGATAAGGCAAGATGCAAGGGGGGCGGTACAGGGCTTGGGCTTTCTATTGCAAGGCAAATTATAAACCAGCATAATCAAACTATATGGGTTGAATCTGGGGACTTTGGAACTAAATTCACATTCACATTGTCATTAGCTTAAATACAAATTATAATTTTTTTTATTATTTGTTCATATTTTTTTAAGAAAGCTTATTTATAATTGTATTATAAGCTGGAGGTGGATAGAGTGGATTTTAATAATAATTCGTCAAGTAACAATAAATGGGAAAGCGGTGTAAAGTTCGTCGAAGAAAGAAAGCCTAAAAAATTTATGAAATTTTTGGGTATAATACTACTTATGTTCTTTGTAGCATCAGTAGGGGGAATTCTCGGAGGATACTATGTAAAGAAGAATTATGCTCCTGATTCACTTACACAGGCCAAATCCTTTGGGGAGACAAATGGGAAAACCGATTCGAAAGATGCACAGTCATCCTCTATACCAAAAAATTCTGTTACAAAAGTTGCTGAAACAGTAGGACCTGCTGTAGTAGGAGTAGAAAACAATGTATTTTCTTTTGAAGGACTTGTCCCTCAGGGAAGCGGTTCTGGAATTATTTTTGACAAGCAAGGTTATATTGTAACAAATGAACATGTAATTGAGGGTGCAAATAAAATTACAGTAACTTTACCTGGAGGCGAAAGAAAGGTTAATGCTACTTTAGTTGGTGCGGATAAAAAAACTGATCTTGCAGTACTAAAGATAGATGCTGGGAATCTTCCTGTAGCAAAATTTGGCGACTCTTCAAAGGTTAGAGTTGGGGATCTTGCTATTGCTATTGGAAACCCATTAGGACAGGAATATGCAGGTACTGTTACAGTAGGCTTTATAAGTGCAGTTAATAGAAACATAAATATGGATGGAAGAAAGTACAAGGTACTTCAGACAGATGCTTCTATAAACCCAGGAAATAGCGGAGGTGCTCTTTGCAATGAGGCAGGAGAAGTTATAGGTATAAACAGTTTAAAGGCAAAACAATCAGAAGGGATGGGCTTTGCTATTTCAATAAATGAAGCTATACCAATAATTCAGTCTCTTATGAAGGATCACTACATTTCAAGACCTTATCTTGGAATATACTATGTATTTATTGATCAAGAAACTGCTAAGGCCAATGATATACCTGTAGGAGTGGCAATACAGCAGGTTGTTAACGGAAGTGCAGCTGAAAAAGCAGATATAAGGCAGGGAGATATAATTACATCATTTGATGGAGTAGAAATTAAAAAGCAAGATGATCTTGGAGATATACTTGAAAAGCATAAGGTTGGAGATACAGTAACTGCAAAGTTATGGAGGAACGGGAGAACACTTGATGTAAAAATTAAACTTCAAGACTCAAAAGGTCAATAAAAGAAGCCATT
>DHEX01000022.1 GCA_002400085.1 Clostridiaceae bacterium UBA4839
TTTCCAAGAGGTTCTCCGCCTCTAAAAAGAATAAGGGTTGGAATACTTTGAATCCCATACATATTAGCAGTTACAGGATTTTCATCTACATCCATTTTAACGACTTTAAGTTCATCCATATTTTGTGAAACCTCCTCTACTGCTGGAGCCATCATTTTACAAGGTCCACACCATGTAGCCCAAAAATCTACTAAAACTGGCTCATTTGAATTTAAAACTTCATTTTGAAAATTCGAATCATTAACATGTTCTACCATATATATTTCCTCCTAAAATATCAATCATTTTGTACCCCCATGGGGTATCTACAATTCTATAATATTATTAATTTTATAAAATGTCAACAATATTATGGCTAAAATATAAGAAATTTATCCGATATTAATTGAAAAACTAAATTCCATATTGAATCCCACAGGGGTGGAATTTAGTTTTTCAATTAATATTATGGAATTTCCAATTGCAACTTCCGTTATTTTTATTTACAACAATCACAGGTTCCCGTATAATAGCTGTAGCCGACATTTTTACAGCGATATCTGAAGACAGGCCCTACAGAAAGGGAATAAACAAGCAAAATATTTACAGGGTAATAAAAGGATAGGCCGATGGTGGGCTTATAGGTGCAGAAATTGTTGATTTATTATTCGATAATTTTGACCATGTAAACATATATGTGAAGGATAAGCAGGCAGAGTCAAAAGCATTTTATGAAAATCATTTTTTAAAATTGCAATAGGCTCTCCACAATTAGTTTTATTGTGAGCGCATTTGATTGAGCAATAATCAACAATGTGCGGAACTGTATTATATTATGGTTTTAATGGGAGATGAAGAAAATGAATGAGAAAATAATACTTTCATGGAGTGGCGGTAAGGATAGCGCTTTGGCACTTTATGAATTAATGAGGCAGGGTAATACAGATATCACTCTATTAACAACGATTACAGATAAATATGAGAGGATAAGCATGCATGGAGTTAGGGAAGCTTTACTTGAAAAGCAGGCTGAATCTTTAGGATGCTATCTTGAAAAGGTGTACATAACTCCCGAAAGCACAAATGAAGAATATGAAAAAAAGATGGAAGAAACTATGAACAGATATAAGAAGCTCGGAGTTACAAAGGTGGCATTTGGAGACATATTTCTGGAGGATATAAGGAAATATCGAGAGGGAAATTTGAAGAAAGCTGGAATGGAAGCAATTTTCCCATTATGGGAAAGGGATACTAAAGAAATTGCCGATATATTCATAAACCTAGGTTTTAAATCAATTATTACCTGTGTAGATACAAAAGTATTAAATGGAGATTTTTCAGGTAGGCTATATGATAAGAATTTTTTAGCTGATCTTCCTGAAAATATTGATCCCTGCGGGGAAAATGGTGAGTTCCATTCCTTTGCATTTGATGGGCCTATTTTTAAGGAGAGAATTAATTTTTCCATTGGCGAAAAGGTTCTAAGGGATGAGAGGTTTAACTTCTGCGATTTAATATAGGAATCATTCATATGTATTTTCACTTTGCTAAAATCTGGCAAGCTTAAATTATTTAGGTATAAAATATCTGTACAAAATGATTTATTAAAAGTGTAGAATATTTATGAAAATACAAGCCATGGCATACAAACTGTGGCCTGTATTTTTTTGCTTTAATTATGTAGTATTTAATAGCAATGCTATGCTGCCAAAATTTCAATCAATGGATTTGTCCAAGCAGCACATTATATCAAGTAACTGTCCCGATTGTGCGATTGTGCTATTAACTATTAATATCAGATAAAATTAATGTTTAAGGTTTTTGTTATAAGTATTCAAGACAAAAGATATACATTTATGCTTAGTCATATGAATATAATAAGGATATATTAATAATTCTATTCCTATATTAAAATGTTAGGAGGAATTAGAAATGGAAGAAGAAATATTAAGCTTGGCTGAATTTATAGAAATAATCAATAAACATATGAAGTTCATTCTTTTAATTGCTATAATATCTACGCTTTTAATAGGTATTTTTAGCAATTATGCAGTTCCAAAGGTATATGAAGCAAAAACATCAATAATAATAGGTCCTGAAATATTAGATTCATCAGACTATGAAAAAAAAATTCAGTATAACGATGTCTTGATGTACAAGCAAATGATAAAAACCTATGCAGAAATTGCAAAACAAGACATTGTATGCGAAAAAGTAATTAAAAATTTAGGAATTGAAGCTGATTTAGATGATTTTAAAAAAAATATAACAATTACTCCTCAGCTAGATACTCAGATAATAATACTTAAATTTAGAAATAAGTCTCCTGAGGAAGTTGCAAGGATAGCCAATGCCTTTACAGATACCTTTGCTGAAGAGGCAAGAAGGTTAAATCCAGGTGTAAGTGTTCAAATCATGGATGAAGCAAAAATTCCTAAATCTTCTGCAAGACCAAGACCAAAGTTTGATATGGTTATTGCTTTTTTTCTTGGAATACTAATTTCTCTTGGGATTGTGTTTTTAATGGAATATATGGATAACACTATAAAATCAGAAGAGGATATTGAAAAATACCTTGATATTCCTGTATTAGGGACAATACCAAAAGTTAAGATGGATGTGAAATAATAGCTATATTGATATTGATTTATTTATTGAAATGATCTGACAAAGAAGGAAGGACTGGTAAATGATAGACATTCATAGCCATATACTCCCAAATGTTGATGATGGTTCAAAAAGTTTTGAAATAACTTTTAATATGCTTGAAATAGCAAAGAAGGATGGAATTGATATTATATATGCAACCCCCCATTATATTACTGGGTTTTATGAGAATATCTTTGAAGAAGTTTCAGAAAAAGTGGATGAGCTAAATTCCCTTTTATGTGAAAAGGGGATTGATATAAGGATTTTACCAGGTCAGGAGATTTTTATAGATAATTATACATTGAAAGATTTTGAGGAAGGGAAAATTCGGCCACTTTCAGGTACAAGCTATATGCTTGTAGAGCTTCCTATGGATAATCTGCCTGAAAATGCATTGGATATAATTTATGATATAGGTATAAAAGGGGTAATACCTATAATTGCTCATCCTGAAAGATATGAATATTTCGTTGAAAACCCAATTATAATAAACAGCTTTATTGATGAAGGCTGTCTTTTTCAGATTAATTCTCAGAGCCTTCTTGGTACTTTTGGGAAAAAAATTAAAATAAATTCAGAGTATTTAATTAAAAATGGGATAATAAGCTTCATTGGTTCCGATGCCCATGGATTAGATAAAAGGACTCCCGAGATTAAAAAAGGAATTGAAGCCATATCAAAAATAGATAGAGCAGTAAGTGAAACAATTTTAAAAAATAATAGTAATATTTTGCAAGCGGGATATGAATTAATTAAGCCTCAAAAAATTAAGAAAAAATCTAAAATATTTGAGATATTTCATTAAATAGCAAGTTACCTGGTAAATATTATGATCCTTATCAACAATATGTAAAGTCATTCTTTAACTTTTTTGAAATTATGTTATGATATTATCACCAAAAGCAGTTAGAGTGATTAGAAGATGATAAGAAAAATTTAATTTAATAATTAGCAGGGAAGAAATTTATTCTTTGACTAATTATCAAATTTCTGATGAAACTAATAAAATATATAAAAATTAAAAAGTATAAAATTTGTATAAGCATTTTTATGTGAATTTAGCNNGCAAAGAAAGCATCAAGTAACTATCCTGTATAATGAATAATTATTTTTGGAGGAAAAGATATGAAGAAAAAGATAGCGATAGGTGTTATATTAGCTTTTTCAGCAGCGGTTTTGTATGGCGTTTTGTATGGATATTCTTTTTTAAACAAGATTAATAGAGGAAAGCTTCCAAAGAGTGAGGAGGAACTTGGAATTAAAGAACCAGAGAACAAAGATAAAGGGAATAGTAAGGTGGAAAAAGATAATAAGATAAAAGAAAATAAGGATGATATTACAAATATAGCTTTTTTCGGGCTTGATGCGAGAAAAAAAGGCGAAAACACTAGATCAGATGTTATTATGGTGCTGTCTATTGATAGAAAAAATAATAAAATTAAAGTTTCATCAATAATGAGAGATCTTTATGTAGATATACCAGGGAAGGGCAAGAATAAGATTAATGCAGCCTATGCTTTTGGGGGAGCTCCTTTAGCTGTTAAAACTTTAAATACTTTATTTGATTTAAATATTAGAAATTATGTTACTGTTGATTTTTTTGGAATGGAAAAGTTGATTGATAAGATAGGTGGAGTAGATGTTAACATAAAGGAATCTGAAATAAAATCTTTAAATGATTGTTTAGCCGAATTAAATATATTAAANNACAGGAAGACAGGCGGTGGCTTATTCGAGGATAAGATATGCAGGCAATGCAGACTATGAGAGAACTGAGAGGCAAAGAAAAGTATTAAACGATATATATAAAAAGGTAAAAGCCCAAGGGATTACTAAGCTTACTGGCACACTTTCTGAGATACTGCCTTATGTGGAGACGAGTCTTAGTAATAATGAAATTATTGGTCTTGCTTTTGATGTGATTAAAATTAANNATATACCATTAAATAAAGCTAAACTCCATGAATTTATATATGAAACAAAATGATTTATTAAAAGTGTAGAATATTTATGATAATGCAAGCCATGGCATAAAAACTATGGCTTGTATTTTTTTGCCGTAATTATGTAGTATTTAATAACAAATGCTATGCTGCCAAGGATTTTAATTAACGGGTTTGCAGTAGCACGCTATATCGAGTAACTGTCACCCATTTTTCAGGTAGCCGTATTCCAAGTTTAAGTAACCGTCCCCCAGGTTGTCCCATGCTGCTTGTGCTACTTTGTCCGCTGCTTTCCATCAAGTAACCGTCCCACTGTTTAAGTGGCACGTCATATCAAGTAACCGTCCCCCTGTTTAAGTAACCGTCCCCCTGTTTACCCCGTTTGTCCACTGTTTCTCTAAATTTTGCATAAATAAAATGTGATATTTTGACATTAAGTGAATATAATATAACATCTTAAATGTCAAACAGAAATAAAATTTGAATTGAGGGAGGATATGAGCGTTGTAAAAAAGGCAGCAAAATCGGCAGCAGTAATAATGATACTTACATTGGTAAGTAAGGTTTTGGGATTTTTAAGGGATATGCTTACGGCATCAAAGTTTGGATCAGGCTGGGAAACGGATACATATTTTGTTGCTCTTACAGCTTCAATGATGATAACTGAAATAGTTGGAAGGGCAATAAATACAACTGTTATACCGATTTTTTCAGAAATAGAAGTAAAAAAAGGGAAAGAAGAAAAAATAAAATTTACTAATAATTTAATTAATATATTATTCATTTTATCCTTATTAGCAATGATGATAGCTTGGTTTTTATCTCCTTTGATAATTAAATTAATGGCCCAAGGTTTTCATGGCGAGCAGTTTAATTTGGCAGTTAGGTTAAATAGAATAGGACTTCCAATTATGGCTTTGTTATCAACTGCATCTGTTTTCTCCGGCTTTCTTGAAAGTTCTCAAAGCTTTTCAGCACCAGCATCAAGAGGAGTGTTTTTAAATTTTATATATATAATTTTTTTAATATTTTTCTCGCAAAGATATAAAATAGAAGGCCTTATGGCGGCTGGCACCCTTGCAGCCTTTTCTGAAATATTAATTCAGATTCCGGCATCGAAAAAAATAGGCTATAAATATGCATTTTGCTTTGACTTAAAGGATAAATATATCAAGGAAGTTCTCTCATTAACCGTCCCAGTAATTATCGGGTCAGCGGTAAACAGTATAAATACGATAATAGATAGAACTATTGCATCATGCCTTGCAGATGGCAGTATATCCTCTTTAAATTATGCTTCTAAAATCCAGGGCTTTATTTTAAATATATTTGCTGTAACAGTTACAACAGTTATTTTCCCTATGCTGTCAAATAAAAAAAGTAATGATGATATGGATTCATTAAAAGAAGTAATAGAATATGGAATAAATTTAATAATAATTTTGATACTTCCTGCATCAATTGGACTTATTATTTTTGCAGAACCTATTGTTGGAACATTTTTTAAGAGAGGAGCTTTTGATAATATTGCTGTACATATGACGTCNNTGACGTCCCAGGCATTAATTTTTTATTCTTTAGGGCTTTTAGGGGCTTCATTAACAACAATGATAAGCAGCATTTACTATTCAATTCATGATACAAAAACGCCTATGATTAATGGAATATTTGCTGTGTGCTTAAACATAGTTTTAAATTTAATTCTTGTAAAATTTATGGCACACAGGGGGCTTGCCCTTGCTACAAGTATATCTGATATTTTTGTTTGTATTCTTTTAATTAAAGGTATGGGGAAGAAAATTCATAACTTTAGTATAAAAAATAATATGCCTTGTTTTTTAAAATCCCTTATTTCATCAGCATTAATGGGTATTTTAGTATATATAATTTATTATAGTACTATTGGTTTAATGAAAGGGAAATTAATGGAGTTATTGCTGCTCGTTTTGACAGCATTTGTAGGAATTATAGTTTACATAATCTTATGCTGCAAATTTAATATAAAAGAAGTAAAAATAATTGCAGAGAAAGTGAAAAATAGAAAATAGATTATAAATAATGAGGTGTAATTTAAATGTCTTATAAGGACAAATATAGAGAGCTTTGTAAAAATGAAAAGTCAATTCCACTATTTTCAAAAGATTGGTGGATGGATGCTGTATGTGGTGAGGAAAACTGGGATGTTTTTGTGGTAGAAAGGGGCGGGCAAATAGCAGCAGCCATGCCTTATTATATTAAAAAAAAGTTTGGCATAAAGTATATAACTCAGCCAAAACTTACTCAAACCAATGGAATTTGGATAAGGTACCATGAAAATCAGAGATATGAAAGAAAATTAGCCTATGAGAATGAGGTAATGACAGAAATAATAAATCAATTAGGAGAAATAAATGTGGCGTATTTTCAGCAAAATTTCCACTATTCTATAACTAACTATCTTCCCTTTTACTTAAGAGGGTTTGAGCAAAACACGAGATATACATACGTTATAGAGGATTTAACAGATTTAGAGTATGTATTTAGCAATTTCAGTAAAAATCATAAAAAAATAATTAGAAATAATTTAGAAAAAGTTAGAATTTATGAAACTGAAGATATTAAGCAATTTTACAGTTTGAATAAAATGGTTTTCCAAAGACAGGGCTTACCTATTCCATATTCATTTGAACTAGTATCAAAATTAGATAATGCTTGTAAACAAAAAAACATCAGGGTGATGCTGGCTGCAGAGGATGAGAATGGCATAATACATTCAGTTTTATATATAACATGGGATGAGCAAAGTGCATATTTTATAATGTCAGGGGCAGATCCAAAATTTAGAAACTGTAATTTTGAAACATCACTTACTTGGGAAGGCATAAAATATGCTTCTAACGTAAGTAAAAAACTTAATTTTGATGGCAGTATGATTGAAAATATTTCTGATTTTTTTAGAAAGTTTGGAGCAGTTCAAAAACCATATTTTAATATTTCTAAAGCTTTTAAATATAAACTGCCAATTGATATATATAAAAAAATAAGGTGATTTATTGAATAATATAGTAATGACAAAAAACTCAATTAAATATACGGTTAATCAAATATTTAAAATTGCTAATCCAAATAGCAGCTTAAAATTTATTATATGTTTTGATGAAGGCAAAAATGAAATAACAATTAATTTTAATGAATCTGACAAGAAAATTATTTTTAAACTTTCATATGCTGAGGATTGGTATGATTTAACCGGGAAAAATATTAATGAAATAAAGTTTATAAATGATCCGAAAAATAAATACAAGATTCCTGTGCTATTTTGGAGGAATAAAGGTTTACCTTTTATAGAAAAAATAATTGATAATGAAATAATCTTTAATGGCGATATTATATCTTCTTCATTTTTTATGCTGTCAAGATGGGAAGAAAAAGTAATTAAGGAAAGGGATGTTCATGGCAGATTTATTTATGAAAATAGTGCAGCATATAAATATAATTTTATAGATATGCCTATAGTTGATGAATATGCCATGGTTTTACGAAGTTATCTACAAATTTTATTTGCAGATTTAGATTTAGGCAAAAATAAATTCCATATAAAATTAAGCCATGATATTGATGATATAAGAAGGTTTAATAATATAAAAAATACTTTTAGAACACTTGGGGGGGACATTTTAAAAGGGAAAAGCGTCAGCTTATTTAGAAGATCTTTAAAGGAGTGGGGAAAGTCTTATAAAAATATAGAAAAAGATCCCTATTTTTTAGGAATATACGAGTTAGCTAAAATATCAAAACAATATAATATGGATAGTGCATTTTATTTTAAAACTTCTGCAAAAAGTTCTTATGATACTGGATATATTATTAATGATTCTGTTAAAAGATGTATATATAATTTGCAGGATCAGGGCTTTGAAATAGGTTTTCATGCTGGATACTATACATTTCAAAATTATGAAAGGCTTAAGGAAGAAAAAGAAATATTGGATGAAGTTCTATGCTTTAAATATTATGGAGGAAGGCAGCACTATTTAAGATTTGATGTGGATACAACTTTGAAATACTGGGAAAGGGTAGGTTTTAAATATGATTCTACCCTTTCATATGCTGAACACGAAGGATTTAGATGCGGCACATGCCACCCATTTAAACCATTTGATATAGATGAGGATAGGGAATTAAATTTGATAGAAATACCACTTATAGCTATGGATGGGACGCTAAAAGTTTATAGAAAATTAACTCCTGATGAAGGTTTGAAATCCATTATATATTTAATGAATAAATGTAAGGAAGCTGAAGGCGTTTTTACATTGCTTTGGCATAACACTTCAATATATAGGGGATGGGAAAATTGGATGGATGAGGTTTATATAAAGTCTTTAAATTATAATCAGGAGCTGTTTATTATATGAAAAATTTATTGCCTGTTAAAAAAAAATTAGAATAAGCAGTTTGTTTTCAGGGGAAGTTTTTTTTGCTTTATATGTAATAGCAGGTGCATATAAAAGCATCATACCACTACAAGAGAAGATTGATTTAACTTTGCTTTTTATGATTATTTCTTTTGCAATTGCAATAAAAAGATTAATAAAAGAGCCAATATTAAATAAAGGACAAATTAAAGTTATTTTTCTTTATGGAATATTTTATTTTATATTAATTTTTTCTTTATTTTATACACCAAGTGAAATATATGCCAAAGATAAAATTACCAAAATGTTTTTTTTAGTGGGTTGGAACGTTTTAGGAACGCTGATTTTGCTGAAAAGTGATAAATCTATTTTAAGGTTTTTAATAACCATACTGATAATATCATTAATAATGAGCATAAATATTTTCTTTGAGTTTTTAAAAACAGGCACAATGGATTTTATTGAAATAGAAAGTACAAATTATTTATCATATTCAAGATTAGCAGCTACATCAATGATTACAATATTATGTTATTTCTTTTTAAAAAGTAAAAATTATATAAGTTCTATATTTTCCTTTTTGCTGCTTCTTTTTATGAGCTTTGCATGCTTAGTTTCTGGTGCAAGGAGTACATTTATTACATTAATTTTATGTTTATTAGTGATATTTATTATATTGATTAAATTAAATTATTCAGTTAAAAAATTAAAATTAAATAAAAAATATTTTATATTAATTACGGTTTTGGTAGTTGTCTTAATATATTTGTTTAATTTAGGCTATTTTGATCTTATAAAAATGAGGCTTGAAGCTATTTCTACAGAAGGGAAAGATACTCCAAGATATGTACTGGCAGATGCGGCAAAGGAAATGTGGATGAAAAAACCAATTATGGGATGGGGATTAGGAAGCTATACCATAGTTACTACAGGCGATGATAAGGTTGATTATCCCCACAACATAATCCTTGAGCTATTAAGCGAAAATGGAATTATTGGGTTAATACCTTTTTTGATTATATGCTTTTTATCGGTAAAAAATTGTTTGATGGCTTTAAAGAAATGTAATTTAGATGCATTTAATATGCAGTTAACTGTGACTATATTATTAATATTTTGGATTTCTATGATTGCGTTTTCAAGTTTAGAGGCAGCAAGACTAATGCATATTTTCTTGGTATTAGGGATTATGTCGCCTTATAGAAAAATGCCTGCTAGTAACGAATATATATTAAAATCAGATAAGCAATTAATGAAGGAATAATATTATGATAATAAAAATGATTTTAACAAATGGCTTCGATGTAGACCCAAGAGTATATAAGGAAGCAAAGACTTTAGTGAAGCATGGAAATGATGTAGAAATATTATGCTGGGATAGGGAAAACAAATATACTAATAAAGAATATGAAATCATTGATTGTATAAAAGTAAAAAGATTTTTTCCCAAATCCAAGTATGGCAGCGGGTATAAGCAAGTATTCTCATATATAAAATTTATTAGAGAAGTGAAAAACTATTTAAAGGATAAAAAATATGATGTGGTTCATGGACATGATATAGATGGATTTTACGCATCCACCCATCTTAATAAAAAATGCAGTAAGTATATTTGGGATATGCATGAGTATTATGATGGCTTAAGCAGCAGTAAATTTAAAAATGCTGTTTATGAATATATAGCAAAAAAGTGCTTTAAAAAAGTTGATGGGATTATATATGTAAATGAGAACCAAAAGATAAGATATAAAAATAAAATTAAAAAGACCGTTTTAGAAGAAATAATTAATAACGTCCCAGAGGAAGAAAACTTTAATAACTTTAAAAGAATAGGAAGTTCTAAACTTAGGATATCTTATATAGGAAATATTAGGGATTTAAAAGCATTAAAAATGCTAATGGATACAGGAGAAGAATATGATAATGTTAAAATTCAAATAAACGGGACAGGTATTGCATATGAAGAGTTAAATAAAATAAGTAAAAGTTATAAAAATACAATAATGACGGGCAAATTTGAATATAAAAACATTAAAGGATTTTATGAAAACACAGATATAACGTATGTTACCAATGCTTTTAGCAAGGACAATGAGAAGTATGGATGCCCTAATAAAGGCTATGAATCAATTTATACAGGCACACCTATTTTGGCAAACAAGGGCACATACTTTGGGGATTTTGTAGAAAAAAACGATATTGGTTTTACTATAGATGGTTATGGTGATTTAAAGAGAATAATAGATCTAATTTTAAGCAATAAAGATATATTGGAATTAAAAAGAAAAAACATCAATAATATAAAAAATAATTTTACATGGGAAAAGGAAGAAAGTAAATTAATAAAATTTTATGACAGCATATTATCAGGTGAAATTGTTTAAGCCATTTATATAAGTGGGGTGGAGCCTCCATCTAAAGATTTGATGCTCAGTACAGCTAAATGAGTTCACATTTGGGGGGAATTAGTTTGGGGTAATTATTTCATTAATAATACCTGTTTACAATGAAGAAAAATATATAGAAAAATGTATTAATTCTATAGTAGATATTAATTTTCCTGCTTTAAATATGGAAGCACTGTTTATTGATGGTATGAGCACTGACAAGTCCAGGGATATAATATTAGAATATGCTAATAAACACCCTTTTATAAAATTAATTGATAATCATAAAAAAGTAACACCAGCAGCTTTAAATATAGGAATTGAAAATTCCGTAGGTAAATATATTGTTATAATTAGTGCACATAGTATTTTACCAAAAGATGCCATAATTAATTTTTTAAAATTTCATGAAGAATTACAATGCGATGCTGTTGGGGGGAATTGCATAACTAAAGTACTTCATGAAAACCCGAAATCTTGTTCAATTATAAAAGTCTTATCCAATAAATTTGGGGTTGGCAACAGTTCATTTAGAACTAAAAAGGCTTATAAACCTATTTTAGTAGATACTGTTCCATTTGGGTGCTATAGAAAAGATGTTTTTTATAGAATTGGCTTATTTGATGAAAGGCTTATAAGAAATCAGGATATAGAATTTAGCAGAAGGATAATAAACAGCGGAGGGGAAATATACTTGATCCCAAATACTGAATTTATCTATTACGCCAGAGAAAATTATAAAGATTTGGCGAAAAATAATCTTAAAAATGGCTTATGGAATATCTTAACTGTTCACTATACAAATACATTCAAATCTTTAAGTTTAAGGCACTTTATACCTTTTATTTTCATTCTCTCTCTTATTGTTCCATCAATACTGTCCCTTATAATGTTTAAGTTTATTTATCCCTCTTTGCTATCTTTTTTGGCCTACAATTTATTAATATTTGCTGTTTCATTAAAACTCAATGACAATACTACAAAATTTGTTTACTTGGTATGGGCATTTTATACATTGCATTTTTCTTATGGATTTGGCTCGCTTATAGGAATTTTTAAAGTTATGGCACTGAAATTTAAATATAAGAAATAGAGGTGATAATTATTTATTTATATTTGCTTGTATCTTTAATATCTAGTATTTTCATAATTCCTGTAGTAATAAAGTTACAAATATTGGATTTGCCTAATGAAAGAAAAATTCACAGCAAAGCTATACCTAAAGCAGGCGGACTGGGGATTTTTATACCAGTTATATTCCTTTTACTCTATGATTATACAATAAAATCAAATGCGCATTATAACGACTATATTGTTATTTCCTTTTCACTTTTAATATTAATGATAACTGGACTTATAGATGATAAAAAAGATATTAGTGCAAAAAAAAAGCTGCTGTTTCAACTGATAGCTGCAGTAATAACAGTTTTTAGCGGAATAAGATTTTATATATTTAGTAATATCCTTGCGGATTATATATTAAGCATTATATGGATAGTTGGTATTATTAATGCTGTTAATTTAATAGATGGGCTTGATGGATTAGCTGCTGGGATAGGGATTATTTCCTGCGGGTGCTTTTGTATTTTAGGATATAAATATGATGTTTATATTATAAAACTTATATCCCTTGTATTAATAGGCTCATCTTCAGGCTTTTTATTTTACAATTTTAGACCAGCTAAAATATTTATGGGGGACACAGGGAGTTTGCCTTTAGGATACATTTTAGCAGTATTAGGTATTTTTAGTACCAAAAGAATAGGGGGTTTTACTTCAATTTATATTCCAATTATTATTTTGGGCATACCAATATATGACACTTTGTTAAGCATTTTCAGAAGAAAAATTAATAACAGGCCTATATTTACACCGGATAGAAGCCATTTTTATAATTTATTGATGGATACAAAAGGACTATCTCATGTAAAGACTGTTTTAACATTATACGCTATAAGTGCAATGCTGTGTTTTGTTTCTTTATATATGTTGAACATTAATAGCTTATATAAAAACGTTTTATTTTGGCTGATTATATTTATTTCTATGATTCTCACACAAAAGTTAGGATTTATTCATGTAGACGATGTAAATAATAAAATGGAGGCAGGGTCATGAAAATAAATCTATCTGGTCCGGATATTACCCAAAAGGAAATAGATGCTGCGGCTGAGGTTATAAAATCAGGGGTACTTAGTATAGGGCCAAAACTAAGAGAATTTGAAGAAAAATTTAAAGAATTACTTGGGGTAAAGCATGCTATTGGGGTTAACAGCGGAACAAGTGGGCTTCACCTGCTTTTAAAATCCATAGGCATTGATGAGGGTGATGAAGTTATAACTACACCTTTTAGTTTTATTGCTTCAACAAATTGTATATTATTTCAAAGGGCAAAGCCAGTATTTGTAGATATAGATCCGCTTACTTTAAACATAAATGCAGATAAAATTGAAGAGGCTATTACTCCAAGGACTAAGGCTATACTTCCTGTAGATGTTTTTGGGCAGCCTGTGAATATGGTGAAGATTAAAAAGATAGGGGGTAAATATGGGCTTAGGATAATTGAGGACTCTTGTGAAGCTATTGGATCGGAGTATTTAGGAATTAAGACAGGAACTGTTGGGGACGGTTCAGTTTTTGCTTTTTATCCTAACAAACAAATTACTACAGCAGAGGGCGGAATAATAGTCACAAATGATGATGATATAGCTAATATGTGCAGAAGTATGCGAAATCAAGGGAGAGGAGAAGAATGCTTTACACTTAATCATGAAAGGCTTGGATATAATTATAGGCTAAGTGAAATTCATGCTGCTATTGGGGTAGTTCAAATGGAAAGGCTTAGCGAAATAATAAAAAAAAGGCAGAAGGTTGCAGATATGTATAATGAAAGGCTAAAAGATGTAGAGGGAATAACAATTCCATATATTCATCCTGAAGTTACAAATATGAGCTGGTTTGTTTATGTAATTCAAGCTGATAAAGGAATAGATAGGGATAAGGTCATGAATTATTTAAGAGAGAATGGGATTGGTACAAGGCAGTACTTCCCGCCAATTCATATGCAGCCATATATTAAAGCCATGTATGGATTTAAAGAGGATGATTTTCCTATTTCATATGATATAGGGAATAGAAGTATGGCCCTTCCTTTTTACAATAATATAAAAGAAGAAGAGGTTGACTATGTAGTTGAGAAGCTAAAAGAAGCTATAGGGGCTGCTGCAAAATAGCATGATTATGAAAAACACAAAAATAGTGGAGATAAGAAAAATATATGGAATGAACATAGGGTGAGCATTTAGATGCTCTTAGGATTAATAAAATGGTAGGGAACGGTCTTGACCGTTCCGCCCTCCTAAATTCTGATCATCGTGCGGAGGAATGGTCAAGACCGTTCCCTACAGCTTCTTTGTGAAGGCCAAAGTGAATGGGAGCTATTTGCAACAGTGCCTTCTAAATTAATGTAGTATTATTTAATGGGGGTATAAAAATGAATCCATTAATGGTGGGAGATAATATATTGGCTGTAGAAAAAAATCCTATGTCATCAGTTTCAGAGGCGTATAGAACTCTTAGGACAAATATTCAATATTCATCAATAGATAAAGAAATCAGATCTATATTAATTACAAGTGCAGGCCCTGGAGAAGGGAAAAGCACTGTAGCAGCCAACCTTGCTTTAATAATTTCACAAGCTGATAAAAAAGTTATTTTAATTGATTGCGATATGAGAAAGCCTGATATACATAAAAAGTTTAGAATTGAAAATAAAAATGGGCTTACAAATTTACTTTTGCAAAATTTAAGTATAGAAGAATCAGTATTTAAATATATGAAAAATTTATCTATATTGTCTTCTGGGGATATACCTCCAAATCCTTCAGAGATTATATCTTCATTAAAAATGAAAAACTTTTTAAACGGAATTAGGAACAGCTTTGATTATATAATAATAGATAGTCCACCTCTTATTGCAGTATCGGATGCTATAGTTTTGTCAACAATGGTAGACGGATGTTTATTTGTAGTGGCTTCTAAAGAAACAAATAGGACTGAAATACAAAAGGCAAAAGAGCTTCTTTTAAATGTCAATGCCAATATTATTGGTGCGGTTTTAAATAAAGTGGAATTAAAACAAAAAAAGGGGTATAGCTATTATTACAAAGGTGATGATTTAAAAATGCCAGGCAAGTGGCAAGTGGCAAGTCAGCGGGAAATTGGTATGTTATTGCAGGAGAGGATTTTGCCTATGTTGGAGGCGCTGCATTTAAAAAGAAAGAGATAGCCTGAAATGCCAGGCATGGCAAGTACCACATTCCACGCCTGGCACTTTTTTTTGCCATATGCCATATGTCACGTGCCTGGCACTTTTTTGCTCTTTTTTGCTTTTTTCGGAGATTTCACTAGCACTTTTAGAAATCGTATATTAAAATGAATATATAGGCAAAGCATATGGCAACTTTTTCAACTTGCCACATGCCATGTGCCTGGCACTTTTTTAAAAAAAGGAGTGATTAATATATGAAGAAAAGTGAAATGGCTGCTATGATAGACCATACTCTTTTAAAACCGGAAGCTACAGATGAGCAGATTATTAAAGTTTGCAGGGAGGCAAGGGAAAATAAATTTGCTTCTGTATGTATAAACCCAAGTTATGTAAAGCTTGCCAGCGAGCAATTAAAGGGTTCAGGAGTAAAAGTCTGCACTGTAATAGGATTTCCTTTAGGAGCAAACGATACGAGGATTAAAGCATATGAAGCAAAGATTGCCATTGAGGATGGAGCAAATGAAGTTGATATGGTAATTAATGTAGGAAAGCTTAAAGCAAAAGATTATGAATATGTAAAAAATGATATTAAAGCCGTTGTTAATGAAGCAAGGGGAAAGGCTCTTGCTAAAGTTATAATTGAAACTTGCCTTTTAACTGATGAAGAAAAGGTTAAGG
>DHEX01000045.1:0-2681 GCA_002400085.1 Clostridiaceae bacterium UBA4839
CCTTTTTTATAAACTCTATGAAATGTATTGGCTAAAATGATTTTAAATTACGGATTGCAGATGACTTTGTATGTACTTGACATTTTTAATTGAATTATCCATGCAGGAAATATTTAACTTGCATAGAATATAATATACAGTGTTTTATCCGATGGTACGCCTATGGATAAATTCTTCTAAGAATAACTTGATCCATAAGGGGGTTATATAAATGGAATCTTCTAAAGAGATGAAAATTATTGACTTATTGCTGCTCATATTCTTCTTATTTGCTATTATTTCAACTGAATTTATAGACTGTTCTAGCACTGTTAAATTTGTATTATATCTTTGTATATTAATATTTATATTTGTATTTGTATTACTTGATATAAATACCTCATCTAAAATTGGAATGATATTTTCATTAACTTTATCTGTATTTGTTATTTTATCAGTTATATCATTGTGCTCTATATTTTTCCCTGATAAACTTCATATATATAAAAATTATTATCTCTATATGGTATCATTTGTTGGAATGGCATCTCTATTATTTTTACATAGTTTAAACAATTTAATAAAAGATACAAGGAAGAAAAGCATGGAGAACAGAGGTAACATTGGTGGTATATTAGATTTTATTTTTCTTTGGTTTGTTTGTTTAATTCTTCCTATATACCAAACTTATCAGCCAAAAAACATAATAAGCCTAAATAACTTAAAAATGCCTTCAAAAATCCAAATTTATAATGTCCATATACTAAATTCAAGAGAAAAATCAAAAGATGGATATGATCATTCCGATTACCTTATAAGCGAGCACGAAGAAATGCTTACAGAAATCACTGATAAAAAAGAAATTGAAGATATTTTTAAAAGTATACCCAATACACAAGTTGAAAACATTAGAAATTTTAATATATTTAAGTATAAAGTAATTAAAGAAAATCATAAGGACTTCATAAAAGTTGTACCCCTTTACAAATTTCCATCTGGGGATACTTCCACCTTTGATGATTTGGAAAAGGGATATATACATCATATTGAAATATTTGATAATTACTCAGCTGTGCCCTATTTTAAACCTGAAAAAGATTTTTTCCATTTTTACAGACATAATCCCACGTATTACTATAATCTCCCACTTTCAGTTGAGACTATTGAAAAGCTAAAAAATTTCTATTTCACTAAATAATTAGTGAAATAGTCCACTTTTTTTATGCAAAAAATACGATTCCCGGGCCCAAAAGGCTCGGGAATCTGAATATTGAACTTTTTTTATTGTTAATTATAAGTTTACTCCTTCTTCTTTAAAGAAGTTAATAACGTTTTCAGTAATTTCATCCACCTTAATTTCCTTTAAATCCTTATCTCTTCTAAGTTTAAATTCAACTATGTTGTCTTTAATCTTTTTCCCTACAGTAATTCTCACTGGAATTCCAATTAAATCTGCATCATTAAATTTAACTCCTGCCCTTTCATCCCTATCATCAATTAAAACTTCAACTCCCATTTTAGTAAGCTTATCATATATCTTTTCAGCAGTTTTCCTTTGAAGCTCATCTTTAATTTGAACAGGAACAATAATAACTTGATAAGGTGCGGAAGAAAGCGGCCAGATAATTCCCTTTTCATCATGATTTTGCTCTATTATAGCTGCAATAGTTCTATTTATACCAATTCCGTAGCAGCCCATTATAATTGGATGCTCTTCGCCCTTTTCATCAACAAAATTTGCATTCATTGCCTTTGAATATTTTGTGCCAAGTTTAAAAATATGCCCTACTTCAATCCCTCTTTTTACTTCTATTTTACCTCCACATTTTGGGC
The DNA here is from genome assembly GCA_002400085.1 of Clostridiaceae bacterium UBA4839. Taxonomy (GTDB): domain Bacteria; phylum Bacillota; class Clostridia; order Clostridiales; family Caloramatoraceae; genus UBA4839. The sequence continues at coordinate 1,813 of DHEX01000045.1, forward strand.
AAACATCATTCTCAGTTATATTTCTGAAATCTCCAACTGTTCCTTTAAAATCTCTTTCATAATTTACATTAATATAATGATATCCTGTTTCATTTGCTCCTACAATCATGTTTGTCATATTTAAAACTTCAGCATCAACTAAAAGTCTATCAGCTTTAATTCCAATAGGGCCTGCAAAGCCAACTATAGCACTTGTAGCTTCCTGAACAGTTTTTTCATCTGCAAGCTCAAGATCTATTACATTTAAAAGGTTTTTAACCTTAATTTCATTAACTTCTCTATCCCCTCTTACCATAACAGCAACTACCATATCATCTGCCTTATATATAAGAGTTTTTGCAAATTTATCTGAAGTTGTATTAAAAAATCCAACTAAATCTTCTATAGTTTTTGCATGTGGAGTTTCAACCTTTTCAAGAGCCTTAAGCCCTTCATTCTCACTGCACTTATTAATTACAACTGGCGCCTTCTCCACATTTGCTGCATAACCGCAGGAGTTGCAGAATACTACATCGTCTTCACCTACATCTGATTTAACCATAAATTCTTTTGAACCCGTTCCCCCAATAGCTCCTGAATCTGCTTCAACAGCACTGTAATTAAGCTTTAGCCTGTCAAAAATTCTGCAGTATGCATCATACATTTTATTAAAGGAAACATCTAATCCTTCTTCTGTAGTATCAAAGCTGTACGCATCCTTCATAACAAATTCTTTTGATCTCATTACCCCAAACCTTGGTCTTATCTCATCCCTATACTTTGTTTGAATTTGGTATAAATTTAGTGGCAAATCCTTATAGGACTTTATTTCATTTCTTATAAGATCGGTAAACACTTCCTCGTGAGTTGGCCCTAAACAAAATTCTCTT
>DHEX01000045.1:2756-6882 GCA_002400085.1 Clostridiaceae bacterium UBA4839
AATGGCAGATAATTAAATACTCCAGAAGCCATTTTTCTCATAAGCCCTGCTCTTAGCATAAGTTCATAGCTTGGAATTTCCGCTTCTTTTGGAACTTCTCTCATGGTTGGCATAAATAAATTTGAAACCTTCATCTTTTTAATTCCTCCAATTTAATTATTTAGATTTAATACACCGCNNAAAAAAGCCTTCAACCCATTAGGGCGAAGACTTCGCGGTACCACCTAAAATTATACTCAATTTATATAACCGTAATCACGGGGCAGCTTTTAACTGCCTGCTCCAAAGCGGGTTCGATAACATTGAAAGCCTTTCAGCCAAGGGCTTTCTCTCTTTATTCATTATCTACTATTCTTCTTCACAGCATCTATTATTTGTTTCTTTGTATTATATAAATAAATTCCCTACATGTCAAGGTACAATCATATTCAATATTCCATTCACTGCCAATCCCTAGATTTCGCCCATTCATCAGCGGAACGGTCAAGACCGTTCCNNCTACCATTTTAATCCTAAGAACATCTAAATGTTCATCCTATGTTCATTCTATATATTTTTCTTATCTCCGCTGTAATTTATCCATTGGTGATTTTATTATTTTTTATCACCTTTTTTTCGACATTTCATACTATATACCAACAAAATACATGGTTCTTGTAAAGGAGTATGATTTGTTATGGAATTTAATGAATATAAAATAAATACTGTTCTTCAAGAAAAATTAACTACTTGTGCAGATGATAAACTTTCTGTTGTAGTATTATTAAAAGATGATATTAACAACAAACATACTGAAGTATTACAACCATATACTTTAAATGGAATTAACTACACTTATGAATCAATTCCTGCATTTTCTGCTAATTTACCTGCAGAAGATATTTATAAATTAAGTCAGATGGAAGAAGTACAATCTATAGAATACAATTATACTTTATATACAGACTTAGACACATCAAAAACTTGGACTGGCGTTGATAAAGCTATCAGTGATTTTGAAGTAACAGGAAACAGTGATAAAGACCCCCATAGATTTTCAAAGGATGACATTGTAATTGCAGTAATTGATACGGGAATTGATGAGAATCATGTTGATTTCAGCAATGGAAAGATTATAGGATGGAAAGACTTTATAAATGATAAACTTTTCCCCTATGATGATAATGGGCATGGGACGCATTGTTCCAGCATTGCAGCAGGCCTTGGCCTTGGCGATCCAAGATATAAAGGTGTTGCCCCTGGTGCTGCACTTATTGGTTTAAAAGCACTTCCTGCATCAGGCTCTGGTTCCCTTGATGCCATTATGGCAGCAATAGACTGGTGTATTCAAAATAAGGATAAGTATGGCATAGATATAATTACAATGAGTATGTCAGCTCCTGAATGGTCAGATGGCACAGATATTCTATGCCAACTTACTAATTTAGCTGTAGATCATGGAATAGTGTTTTGTACTTCAGCGGGAAATAAGGGTCCTTTTTTTAAAACCATAGGTACTCCATCAGCTGCCGAAAAGGTAATAACTGTAGGAACTGTAGCAGATATTGGAAAATACGGCACTTACCTTGCAGCATTTTCAGGCAGAGGACCAACAAAACCTACTGCAGACTACCCATCAGGCCGAATAAAACCAGATATAGTTGCACCTGGTGTAGAGATTATGGCAGCTAAAGCAAATTCAAAAGATAAATATGTAAGGTTAAGTGGAACAAGTATGTCTGCACCTTTTGTTGCAGGAGTTGCAGCACTTATGCTAAGTGCAAATTCTAAACTTTCACCAGAAGAGGTAAAGCATATCTTAACTTCAACTGCATATAACTGGGGCTCTGATGGCTATAATAATGATTATGGATTTGGAGTTTTAAATGCTTATAGTGCCATAGGGCTTTCTGGAAATTTCCATGGTAAAAACATTTATGTTCCAAATCACATTTATGCTGAAGGAACAATCATAAATAAAAAAGCCACTGATATATGGGAATTTAATGTTAATAGCGACAGTCTTCCTGTAGCACTTACTTTAATTGTTCCTAACCGGAAAGTTATAACCTCTAACTCTCCTGAAACTGAACCGGATTTTGATATTTATGTATTTGATCCTAATGGGAAAAAAGTTGCATCTGTAAAAGGTATATTAAGACAAGAAACAATAAAGTTTAAACCTTCAATATGCGGGATATACAAAATATTTGTTTATTCAAATTCTTATGATGGGAGCTATAATTTAGATCTTTCTTTTGTAGGTGATTCTTTACAAAGGGTAAGAAACAATTCATAAAATCACTCTTAATATCAAATGATTCTTAAACTCAAATAAGGAGTTTGCTTAAAAAAATACCTTTCCTTCATCCAATCCCTGCAAGGGCTTAATAATGGCGCACTAGCTGTAATCCCCCACCTAAAATGAAGGATGGGGGATTACAATATAATGTGCTTATCAGCATCCCAAACTACCTTTAAATCACATGAACTTTTCGTATCCATTTACCCCGTTCATATCTTTTACAAGATCTTTTATATCCTGGCATCTGTCTTTAGGGCAAACTAAAACTACATCTTTTGTATCAATAATCAGCATATCCTTAAGCCCTATGGCAGCAATCAGCCTCTTGTCACCCATAACAGTAGTATTTTCAACATCTAAAAGTCCAGATTCGCATCCTGTAATTATATTTCCTTTCTCATCCCCTTTTAAAAACCTTTCAAGAGCAGTAAAACTGCCTATATCATCCCATGTAAAATTAGTTTCAAGAACTGCTGCCCTGTGGGTTCTTTGCATTATCCCAAAATCAATTGAAATTCCATCAATTTTACTATATTCCTCATTTATCACCGATTCTTCTTCTGATGTTCCTATCTTTTCATATATCCTCATTAAACTTTTATATAAATCCGGAAGATATTTTTTAATCTCTCTTAAAAGCCTATCTGCCCGAAATATGAACATGCCGCTGTTCCAAAAAAAATTGCCCTTTTCTATAAAACCCTTTGCCACATCTATATTAGGCTTTTCTACAAATCTCTTTACTTTATATGCTCCTTCTTCTAACATATCGCCTTTTTCTATATATCCATATCCACATTCCGGTCTTGTAGGAGTTATTCCAAGAGTTACAATAGAATCTTTATCCACAGCTGTCTTTATTCCAAACTTAAGTGCTTTTTCAAATCCCTCTTGCCCTTCAATAACATGATCTGACGGCAAAACAATCATAACTGCTTCAAAATCCTTTTTAAGAAGCTTTACTGCTGCAAGACCAATGCAAGAAGCGGTCTCCTTATTCATAGGCTCCTTAAAAATATTTTCATCTTTTATTCCAGTTAAATCCTTTATAATTGAAGTATATGATTTATTGGTCACAACATATATTTTATCCTTATCTATAACATTTTTAATTCTGTCTATTGTTAACTCTATCATGGTTTTATCCCCTACGGTTTTAAGAAACTGCTTTGGGAGGCTTCTTCTTGACTTGGGCCAAAACCTTACTCCAAGTCCCCCGGACATAATAACTGCATACACCATAAAAAATCACCCCGCATATACCATAATATGCAAGGTGATTTAAGTCCGTTAATTGATTTTAAATCATTTTAATAATTTTCACTTAGCCGCTCATTTATAAACTCCATTTGAGTTCTTCTAAATGGCTCCATATCCATATAAACACTTAATACCTTAGCCTCAAAAATTACTTTTTCTTCAAGACTCTCTTCATATATTATCTTCCCATATTTAATAACCTGATGACGAAGAACAGGATTTGCCCCGTTTAAAATAACAAGATCAATATCATCCCTTTTAAATATAGAAGTTAAATCCCCTATCATGTATAACTTATACATAGGTTTATAATTATCATTAACAAGTACTGCAATATCAATATCACTATTTTTATTATTACTTCCTTTTGCATAGGAACCAAACACATACAGCAGCTTTATGCCATATTTTTGTACAAGTTCATTAATATTTTTTTCAAGAATACATTTAACTTCCTCAAAATTCCTTTGAATCAATAATAACACCACCTTCAGTGTCAATTAACTTTTAACATATTATATCATCTATTTCCTTTAAATAAAACCTATAATATTATATAAGATTATGTGAATCAATGACATA
>DHEX01000045.1:6887-19180 GCA_002400085.1 Clostridiaceae bacterium UBA4839
TTTTTAATTAATATGATCACTGGCACTGGCATTTTTTAAGAACTTTTCTACTGCTTCTAAAGCTTCTTTTTCATCTTCACCATAAAAGGTTATAGTGATTGTATCACCTTGTTTAATTCCAAGGCTCATTATGGCGAGTATTTCTTTTGCATTTACTGTTTTTTCGCCCTTTTTAATAACTGATTTGCATTTAAATTTATTAATTTCCCTTACTAATAGTGATGCTGGTCTAGCATGAATTCCATTCGGAGTCGTAACTTTATATATGATACTCTTCATTTTATTTAATAAAGCCAAAAAGATATTCAGGCTTCAATAATTCCAGCAAAATCAATTCCTGTTCTTCAATTCTCCCTACAAAATTTCTTTCACCGCTATTTGGTATATCCATTGTAACAATTTGCAGCTCGCCGCGATAATGTGATAAATTATCATTAACTATTACTACATCGCCTTTATGGAAAAATTTCTTATCACATTTACGATACGGAATAGTTTTATTTTGGTAGTCACTGCGAGGTACACTGCTCCTAACCATATAATCAGATGCATCGCCTCTTCCAAAATGAGGATAGTTATATATTATATTTTTTTCCTCATCTGTGACATCATCTGATAAGTTTAGCTTGAACGTTATTTTAGTTTTATCAACTTGGGACACTGCCCTAAGCTCATCTTCTGAAGCAAAAGCATTTCCAATCAAAATATCATCAATACTATTAGTTGCTAAAAGATGTCTTACCTGCAAGTCTATTGGTAATCCCCTATGCATTTCACAGGTAGGCAGTCCCTCATATACAGGCCAAGGTCCAAATGTATTTTCATTGTTGCTTGAAACAAATGCAGCAACTGGAAGGCCTAAGGCTTTATATTTATTAGTGAACTCCATAAACTTATTCCATCCTAATCCAGTATATTTTTCTGGATAGAAATTATGGCAGACAATCATATTCTGCTTGTTAGCGCCTCTTTCAATCATTAAATCCAGTGCTGTATTTGAACTTGCGTTAAACTCTATAGGGATTTCATATGGGTTATGAGTTATTGCTATATCCTCCATATCACTAAAATGCCCATCGAGGCGGATAATATCTACCTTCATATCTGCAAAGGGTTTTAAATTAAGGGGCGAAGCACCTAAATGGCGAAACACATCTGGATTTGTATCAACGCCAACAATAAAGCCTAACTCATGTGCTTGGTTCATAAATTTAGTAAACTTTTTCATGATAATTTCTTTGGGTTCATTTACTGACAATAGGCAGGTAAAAATTCTTGTAAATCCATACTTTGCTGCCAATTTCATATAAGCATAATCCTTTTCTTCCGTTGAATGTTCTGGATAAACAGATATACCCATTCTATGCATTAAGCATCCCTACCTTTCAATTTTATATACTTATTATGTAAGCCTTGAGAGAATTTATCCGATGGCTACCATCCGTAAATATCTTAACGGCTGCTACGCCCCTGGATCGGCTCTTCTAAGGCTCACCTTTTTTCAATGGCTGCCATCCGTAATCTCACAGATGGCAGCCATCAAATCAAATATAAATTTATATTGTTGTAAAATTTTTAAACATACTCTGTACAAAATATGAGCTTAACCTCACATAATGTTTTTTAATTTTTAAAAACAATATGCTTTAAAAGCTTCCTCATTTTGATTAGTAACAATTAATTTTGCAACCTTACACATATTTTCCAGTGCATTGTTTAGCCCGCCATCGCCCTTTTTAGGGCATTTTACTATGTGTATGCTGTCCTTATATTTACTTATTACTTCTGCATTTTCAGCAGACATAGATGCAAATGCAGGCACATCAGTTGAATTATTTATGCTTTCAGTAACTTCAGCGCACATCTGTGCATAGTCCTTATAATTAAATGCCGGTCCGCAAAGCACTATGTCCGGATGGAGCTTTTGTATCTTATCACATAATTTTTTACCTACTGTTTCTTTATCGTTAAAATATGTGCCAGTTCCGCAATATAAGCAGGCTACAACCTTAGCATCAATTTGTTTTAGAAAAGGTTCCATCATAACGCTGGGGCCTATTGGTACGTTTTTCCCTCCAAGTGGGAGCATCTTATCATCTTTGGTTCCCATCCCAGATTGAATTTGATCATAAATTGTTATAATTTTCAACATAACTTTGATTCTCCTAAGTTTTAATTAAAATGTTAAATCATCTAATGATATATCATCATCTTTTGGATTGTTTTCAGCTTCAGCTTCTTCTTTTAAGTACTGTTTATCTATAGCTTTAATGAACGGATAGTATAATAATACTCCAAGAGCAATTAAAGCTGCCTGCAGTACTGCTCCCTGCCATCCAGATGATAAAAATCCTGAAATAATTGCTGGAGTTGTCCATGGCATAATAACACCATTACATATTGGGACTAATCCAATAGCCATTGTAACGTAGGAAATAATTATATTAACCATTGGTACACAAATAAATGGAATAGCTATAGCTGGATTTAACACAATTGGTAATCCAAATATAACAGGCTCATTGATATTAAATATCCCAGGAACAATAGACATTTTACTCAATTCCTTTATTCGTTTTGATTTACAGAAGAAATATGCAGCAATCAATAATGAAAGTGTTGAACCTGCACCTCCATAGGTAGCAAATAAATCCTGAAATTGAGTATTTATAATATGAGGCAGCTTTTGTCCTGCTTGAAGAGCTGCTAAATTTTCTGCGGATAGTGCATAAAGTATTGGTCTAAAAACTGAATCTGTAATGTTTGTTCCATGAATACCAAAGAACCATAAAATATGTGCAAATAAATAAACTCCAAGCATTGCACCAAGAGTATCACCAACCTTTTGCAGTGGTGTTTGTAAAATTGTATAAATACAATCAAAAGCATTATCCCAAGGTGTTATTGTGAAAATAATACGAATAAGGAAAAATACAACTATAACCATACCTATTGGGAATAATGATGCAAATGATTGTCCTACCGTAGGCGGAACACCCTTTGGCATTTTAATTGTCCAGCCTTTATCCTCAACCCATTTATAAATCTTTACAGAAAAGATTGCGCATAGAATTCCTATAAATATACCTCTTGAACCGACCCAATCTAATGGGACACAAGGAACTTGGAATGCTTTTGCAGCACCTTCTGGTTTAAATGAAGTTGTAAATGGCATAAGTATGAACCAGCTTACAAGAGCAGAAGCAGCTCCAAAAATTGGGCTAACCTTTTCTTGTTTTGCATAATTATATCCAATTCCCATTACAGCAAATATTGCCATGATTGAAAAAGTTGCATTTGTTACATTTGAAAAATATGATGCAATTGATGAACCATGGAATGTTGTGCTCTTTAAAAAATCAATCCAGGGCTGAACTGGAAAATTTGAAACAAGCATGAACATTGAGCCAATTACCAAAAGTGGCATACTTACCAAAAATCCATCACGGATTGCTATCAAATATTTGTTGCTGCTTATTACCTTAGCAACAGGCATAAGTTTTGATTCCAGTTTATCCATAAACTTTCCATTCTTTTCATTCTTTTCATTCATTTTTATCCTTCCCCCTCCTACTTGTATAGAATAAATTTGATTTTGAAAGTTAAGATGGCTTATTTAACGCCTTCCTTTATCAGCTTTACAGCTGATTTTAAAACATGCTCTCCATTAATTGTGCCATAGTCTGCAGCATCAATTACTCCAACTGGAGTATTCAATTTGTTGTAAGTCTTCTTTATATCATCGTATGCAAATCTTACCTGCGGTCCTAATAAAATGCAGTCTGGATGTTCCTTTTCATAAATTTCTTGAATCTTAGCAAGTGGAAATGCTTTTACTTCAACATCAAGCTTATGTTTATTAGCTACCTCCTGCATATTGCTTGATAGTAAGCTTGTAGACATCCCTGCACTGCAGAATAGATATATTTTTTTCATAAGCCACGTCCTCCTTAAATTATGATATCAGCATTTTAATGTTTAGAACTTAAAACTTTATTTAACTTTTGTTCCAAATCATTAATTTTAAGATTAGTATCTATAAATTCTTTTGCAATTATTTGAAACATTTCTGCACCCATCAGTTGATCCTCTGCATGCATTACCAAAATGGAGCTTTTAATAGCCTCTCCGCTTGCTTCCTGTTGAAGTAAAGTGTTATGCACATCATGTCCTTTTAAAAACTGTTTTTCACCTTCTTTCATTGATTTTTTAGCCTCATCAATGTTGCCATTTTTAACTTTTTGTATTGCTTCAATATAGCTTGATCGTGCTGATCCAGCAGCAGAAATGATTTGAAAACAAAGTAGTTCAATTCCTTCCATTATGTTATCCCCCAATTTCCTATAGTATTGTACTAATAATAATTATAGATTGATTTTTCAGTAAACGCTTACAATGTTGCTTCCTACTATTAGGAAACAGCTTCATTTTTCTATAATAGGCCTCATATATAGATGCATCAGCTTTTCATGTCTTTAATTTATATCATTCCCTTTACGACAAAAAAATATGGATAACAAGCACTAAAAAATGCTGTTATCCATAAAATAATTCTTAAACTTAGATAGAGTTCCGCTTTTCTGCTTCGGTTGACAAAATCCACCTTGAGTTTCAATGGTAAACTTTAGCTTATAAGTTCACTCAATTATATGATTAATGAATTCATCATAACTTTTTACCTGCATTAGTGAGCACAGCTTCTTAGAATCGTTGACCATACTGCTTAACCAATCAAAAAAAATTCTTAAGGTCTTTTGTTTCTCATCCTCAATTGCTAACAGCAGAACTAATTTTACTTGGAATTCTCCCCATTGTATTGGCTTTTTCAAAAATGCTATTGGTATTTTTGACTCCTTGCTCATTGCATTTAATGGATGAGGAACTGCAAATGAATATATAAAGGATGTCGGAGAAAGCTCCTCACGCTTTAGTACTGATTCCTTGAAATTTTCATCAACCAAGCCTGCTTTATAAAGCTCATCACTCATAAAGTTTAAAACTTCCTTAGGAGTATCTAAATCAAGATCCATATAAAAAAAGCGGGGTTCCATCATTGTCTTTATACTTGTAGCAAATTCTTCTTTCAGCTTATTTTGATCCAACAAGTTTAAAGCCTGATATATTTTAGTTTCATCTTCAGAGTTGACAAAAATTGAAATTTGAACTGTTAAAATATTTAAATTGTGTACAAGCGGCAGCGTAGTTAAAATCAAATCTGGTTTCATATCAATTACTTTCTTTTTTTCAAAATAATTCATACATCCAACAATTATCATACGTTCATGAAACATACTTTGCAGTTTTTTTATGCACAAGCTTGATAATGCCTGATTATTAGGATCTATCATAATAACCTTATATTTATTTTTAGAATCCATTCTTTCAACAGCACCGCCAATATGCTGTGCAATAAAGCTTATATCATTTTCGTCAATTTCAACATTTAATTTGTCTTTAATTAACTTACCAGCCAAAACAGCCATTTCAAAAAACAATGGGTATTTATACTTAAGCTCATCCAAATAAAAATTTGAAACATCAATATTTTTCTTTTTTCTCTCAAGCAGCAGCTGAATGTGATTAGCTAGTCCATCTTTTAAATCCTCATCATGCCTTAAATCCACGTCAAACTGAATATATATATCCTGTAAAATATCGTTTACCAATTGATTTACTGTATATCCGGAATTAAGTAAAAAAGTCGTCCCATTTGAGCCATTGCCTGTTTTTTTTAGTAATATTAAAGTCAAATAATCAATTTCATCCTCTAATAATTCAATATTAAGCTCCTCCGATGCTTTTTTAAAGAATTCCTCGGCAATAGCAAATTCTGTACTATCTGCAATGTTTTCCTTGTTTTCTTGTTCTTTGTTTATTTTAATATAATCATGGCAAAGTATACGCTCAATTGCAACGCCTGTATAGATTATAATTACTAAAAATTCTATTTCCCGCACACTGTAGCAGTGTTTTTGGAATATACTTTCAAGCCATTTCTTTACATCCAGCAAATCAAAATTTGGAAACTGAGCTGCTAAAAAGTCCAAATTTAAAAGATTACCCTCTATCTTCTTTAAAAGTAAATTGACATACAGCTTCCTTTTGTCCTCCTCATTTCCTTCTAAGTATATATAATTTTTGCGCCTAACTAATTTAAGTGAAAAATAAGGTTTAAGTATTATTTTGATTTGCTTTAAATCATTTTCAATTGAAGAGCTGCTGACAAATAATTTATCCGCTAAATAAATTAAATTTAATCCATTTTTTTTAAACAATAATTCATGAANNTCAGGTGATACCCATTTTTAACATTTGACTCAATTAGTGCATTATTATACCGGTTTATATACTCAATATCAGATCTAATAGTACGATCTGAAACATTTAAAAATTCAGAAAGCTCTTTGCCTGTCATCCAATTTTTATTGTCCTTAAGTATCTTTATAATTTTTTTTTGACGCTCGTTTAGCATTTAACCACCTCTGCTTTGCGGCAACTGCTGAGTTCAGCCCGGCCCATAAAGGTCAGGTTGAATCATTACAAAATTTCGAAAAAATCTGTTGCTTAAAGCTGCCCTAAAATTAAAAATTGAATATTCTTTCGTAAGTAATTATAGCAGAAAACAAAAGTTTTCACTATAGAATTTATCCGATGGCTACCATCCGTAATATTCAAACGGCTGCTACGCCCCTGGATTGGCTCTTCTAAGACTCAGCTTAAGAATGAATTGCCTATAAGAAAAGCCACACCTGAGTCTAAGAATCGCCTTATCCGATGGCTACCATCCATAAATATCTTAATGGCTGCTACGCCCCTGGATTGGCTCTTCTAAGACTCAGCTTAATCCCACAAAAGATATGCTGCCCCATGAAAAATCAAGGGGCAGCATATTTTGTCAGATATTTTTGTTATGCCTTTGCGTTAGTGGTTTTTTCTTTTCCTTTTTCGCTCTCTTTTTCTTTTTTATCTTCCCTTCCGCCTACAATAGAACCCCATAAACCAATAAGAAGTTCAATTATTGAATACCAAAGTGGAATTTCTGCAACTTGAGTTGCTGGAATCATACTTAAAATACCTACTACAATAAGAATAATACCGAGCCAAAATAAAAATTTACTTGATTTCATATTTTTTCCCCCTTTCCCTGTTTTTAATAAATTATATAGGATTCAGCTGAATAAATCAATAGAAAAGTCTGAATATTTTGAATTGTTAATTTAAATTTTACAGATAGTTTTAAATTTATTAAAATATCGGGTGAACATTTAGATGTTTTTAGAATTAAAAAGTGTAGGGACCGGTCTTGACCGTTCCGCCACACCAAATTCAGATCGTCCTGCAAATACCACAGAATAGAATTGATACTGGGTATTGGCACCGTTTCACCCTCCCGATTCTGCTCATTCATCAGCGGAACGGTCAAGACCGGTCCCTACAACATTTATCGTCCGGTAATATGGAATAACTTTCTATGGTATATAAGTGCCATCCAATTTATTTTTAAGCTCCTTAATCTTTTTTATAGTGTCCTTATATTCATCATCAAGAGATTTAAAATCATCACCTCTTGATGGATTTGATATTTTCCCTATAAGCAGGCTAAGTCTGTTTTCAAGAAGAAGAATTTGCTCTTTTATTTCATTATTGCTCCTATTTCCTTTCCTTTTTCTATCAAACTCCTCCATTGTTCCTTCAAATTCAATTATTCTTTTGTTGTCAATTAGCATTATGCTGTCTGCAATTTTATCAACAAATCTTCTATCATGAGATACAAAAAGAAGAGTTCCCTTATAATCAAGCAGGCATTTTTCAATTGCTTCAAGAGAATATACATCAAGATAATTTGTGGGTTCATCAAGAACAAGCATATTGAAGCTGCTCACAATTATTTTTGCAAAGGAAGCTCTTACCCTCTCTCCTCCACTTAAAAGTCCAACATTTTTATAAACATCATCACCCTTAAAAAGCAACCTGCCAAGAGTTAGCCTTATATATCCTTCGCTTTGTGTGCTTACCTCTTTAAGATTTTCTAAAAGGCTTTTGTCTTCATCAAGTATATTAGTATCTTGACTAAAATAGCCTATCTTAACCCCTGAAGCTACTTTTATGCTCCTATCTCCGTCTAAAATCATATTAATTAATGTAGTTTTTCCTGCACCATTTTTCCCTATTAAAGCTGTTCTGCTAAAATTTTTAATTTTAAAGTTAGCATTATCTAAAATAATTCTATCGCCAAACTTTTTACATACATTTTCTCCGCTGATTATAATCTTGCTGTATAAATCACTGCTGTTTTTTATATCAAACTTTGCAGATTCAACCTCCAATGGTTTTTCCTTTAATTCAAGTTTTTTAAGCCGTTCTTTCATTGCCTTCACTCTTCTATCAAGATTTGCCTTTGCCTTTTGATCTCCCATTTTATTTAATCTGGCTTCAGAACTTCCCATTCTCCTTGGAGCTTTTCTTACTCCTCTTGATTTTTCTTTTGTCTCAATAATTGCAGCTGTTAGCTTTTTCTTTTCTAAAACATATTTTTCGTACTCCATTTCCTGATGTTTTATTTCTTCTTCCTTTTGAGCTTTAAAATAAGAATAATTTCCATTATAAATTTTAATTTCTCCATCATTTACTTCAAGCATTTTATTGCAAACTGCATCAAGGAAATCCCTATCATGAGATACAAGAAGCATCCCTCCTTTAAAAGCTTTTAGTTTTTTCTTTAAAATACTTATTCCCTCAAAGTCGAGATTGCTTGTAGGCTCATCAAGCAATATAATATCAGGATTTTCCCCTAAAGCTTTTGCAATTTTAAGCCTTGTCTTTTCACCACCGCTAAAATAGCTATCCCTTGCCCCAGCTATATCAAATTCAGATTCAATAGTGTTATTTCCCATAATTAATTCTTTTTCATCAATCTGAGTAACAAAAGATAATTCCCCTGATACTTTTATCATTCCCTCATCGGGTTTTATCTTTCCTGATATCAAGTTTAATAACGTAGTTTTTCCTGATCCATTTAATCCAATAACTCCAAACTTATCCTTAGAATATACCTTTAAATCTTTTATATTTAAAATAAGCCTATCGCTAAAATACTTTTTTAAATTATTTATACTGATTAAAAGCATAAAAAAAGTCCCTCCTTACATTTTTTGAGGAACTACCTAAAATAGCATAATGATATCATTAAGATTCTTAGGCTCAGTTGAGTTTACTTATAAAAAGCCTTTCTTCATCTGAGTCCTATAAGAAGCTATCCAGTGATGCAACAGCCATTATCTCCCTTAAAAGAAAATGGGGTATTACAGATGATAGCCATCGATAAAAATGCCGCAAAAAAGGTAATCCTCAAAGTAGTAAATTTATACAAAGGTACACAAATAAAACCCGAACAAATATTGCTCAGAAAAACCTTTGCAAAATAAATTTTAACTCTTAAAAGATTACCTTATTTTCATCTATATGATACCTTACCCTTTCATTGCGATTTAAATTTATTATATTAAAACTATAATATAATGTCAATTTAATCTAGAAATATCACTTTTTAAAGGCTCTATCAAGGATTCCTGATATATATGCAAGAACAATCCCATAGTTTGTAATTGGTATATTTGCATCCTTTGCCATCATAATTCTTGTTTGCACTGTTTTCTTATTTACCATACATGCACCGCATTGAATTATGAGACTGTAATCCTTTAGATTTTCAGGAAAATCCTGACCTACACAATATTGGAAGTTAAAGTTTTTACCTGTTTTCTTTTTTAATCCCATTGGAATCTTTACCCTTGCTATATCCTCATGGCTTGTGTTGTGAGTACAGCATTCTGCTATGAGAATCTTTGAACCATCAGGCAAATTTTCAATTGTATTTACTCCTTTTATATACTCATCCATATCCCCTTTTGCTCTTGCAAGAAGGATGGAAAAAGAAGTAATTCTCATATCCTTAGGAATTATTTTTTCTACCTTTTTAAAAGCCTGCGAATCTGTAACTACAAGGTCTATATCTTTTAAATCCAAGATAGCACTTTCAAGTTCAGTGTCCCTGACTACATAGCTTTTTATTCCATTATCAAGGCACTCCCTTAAAAGCTGCACCTGTGGCAGAATAAGCCTTCCCTTTGGAGCCTCAGAATCAATAGGAATAACCATAACTACCTTGCCGCCATAAGGCACAATCCCCTTTATTAAGAATTCATCTTCCTGATTTTCTTTAATCCTCTTTATAAGCTCTTCTTTTAAAAAGGAAACTCCCTCACCTGTTTTTGAGGAAACAAACAAAACATTCTTTAATTCGCTTTTTGCCTTCATAAGCTTTTGCTTTGAAACTGTATCAGCTTTATTTATAACAGTAATAAATGGTACATTGAATTTCTTAAAGTTAAACTTTGCATCTTCATACCCTTGCTTATTTATATCATTTATATCCATGACATAAATTGCTATATCAGTTTTAGAAAGCACTTTATTTGTTTTCTTAATTCTAAGCAATCCAAGCTCACTTTTATCATCAAGTCCAGCTGTATCAATAAAGACACAAGGTCCTACAGGAATAAGTTCCATAGTTTTATAAACAGGATCCGTTGTAGTTCCTTTAGTTGGTGACACAATTGAAACATCCTGTCCTGTTATACAATTTATTAAGGATGACTTTCCTACATTTGTATTCCCAAATATAGATATATGCACACATTGGGATAAAGGTACTTTATTCATAAANNGTAGGGAGCGGTCTTGACCGCTTTGCCCCGCTAAATTCTGATCGTCCTGCAAATGCCGTAAAATGAAATTGTTACCATGTGTTGGCACCGTTCCGTTCTCCTAGATTCCGTTCATTCATCAACGGAACGGTCAAGACCGCTCCCTACTATTTTATTAACCCTAAGAACATCTAAATGCTCATTCTATGTTCATTCTATATATTTTTCTTATCGCAGCGGTGGATTAAATCTAAATTGTGAATTGAAGATCCTTTAAATATATACATCCCTCTTGCCATCTTCAATTAACTTGAGCTTTTGCATTACCATTTCTTTTCTATCTGGTGATAAATCATTTAAATTTTTTTCTATAGCCTTTTCTCCTGCTTTTTTTGTTTCTTCAGAAGCATAATCAAGTAAATATTCTTTAAAAGTTAAAATTGCATTAGGCATACAATAATTATGCACTTTCCCCGGCTTTGCAAGTGCCATAAAGCGCTCTCCGGTTCTTCCGCATCTATAGCCTGCTGTGCAAAAAGAAGGAATACATCCAAGCTCACAAATTTCCCTTATAACTTCATCAAGGGATCTCATATCCCCAAGCTGGAACTGCTCCTTTTCAGGAATATATCCATGTTCATACTCAGCATATCCGCCAACACCTATCCTCGATCCAGCATCAATCTGGGACACTCCAACTGGAATAACTTCTTTCCTTACTTTTGGATTTTCCCTTGCAGTAAGTATCATGCCCGTATATGGAACTGAAAGTCTTATTATTGCAACTAATTTTTTAAAATCTTTGTCTGAAACCCTATAGTTTGGATTTAATGTGAAAGGGACATCAATGGCTGGTTCAATTCTTGGAAAAGAAATTGTATGAGGTCCTACTCCATTATACTTTTCTTCAAGATGAATAGTATGGTACAAAAGCCCCATAACCTCAAATCGCCAATCATATAAACCAAACAAAGCTCCAATTCCTAAATCATCAATGCCACCTTCCATAGCTCTGTCAAGGCCAGAAAGTCTCCATAAATAGTCTGACTTCCTATCCCCTTGAGGATGAAGCTTTTTATAAGTTTCATGATGATACGTTTCTTGAAATATCTGAAAAGTTCCTATTCCAGCTTTCTTAAGCTTCTTATACCCTTCAACATCAAGAGGTGCAGCATTTATATTAACTCTTCTAATTTCTCCTTTTCCCTCCTTGACGCTATAAGTTGTTCTCATAGTTTCAGCTATAAAATCTGCATCATAATCGTCTGATTCACCATAAACCAAGATAAGTCTTTTCTGTCCCTTGCTTTCAAGTATTCTTACCTCCTCTTTAAGCTCGTCCATAGTAAGTGTTTTTCTTACAATAGACTTGTTATCCCTTCTAAAACCACAATACACGCAATTGTTCATACATTTATTTCCTACATATAAGGGTGCAAAAAATACAATTCTTTTACCGTAAACATCCTCTTTTATTTCTCTTGCTGCTTTAAACATCTCATCTAAAAGCTCATCGCCATTAACACCTATAAGCTTAGCAGTTTCATCAGGATTTAATCTCACCTTTGACTTAGACTTTGCTATTAT
>DHEX01000045.1:19219-24659 GCA_002400085.1 Clostridiaceae bacterium UBA4839
CCGATGGCTACCATCCGTAATTAAGCTACAAATCCATTCTGCTGCTTATATTAAAGCCCATAGAATAAATTAATCTTTCTACTTCCCTTCTTTCTTCAGATATGCTTTTGATTTTATCTTCATCCCTTGGATAAATTTCATAAAGCTTTCTGTATTTATATGGCTCAACTTTTTTCATAAGGACATTAGCACCGCTTCTAAATATCTTTTTTACATTTTCATTATTTTCTTCTGATTCCCCGCTGCAAGCTAAAGCTTTAATGCTGCTTTCATTTTTTAATTTGCTATTTTGATTACAGCAAGATTTTGAAACCACATTAAATGCAGTAGTAGCAGGAAGCTGTATATCCTTTATAAGTATTCTTGTAAGTGCCACTGCCTTCATTGTTAAAAAGGCACTTCCCATCTTCCCTTCCTTTAAGTTTGTATCTTTATGCGGAATAAATGGGCCTATACCTGCCATATGAACTTTTAAAGATTTTAATAAGAGTATATCCTTTGCATAATCTTCTTCGCCTGTTTTGGGAAGACCAATCATAAATCCGCTTCCAACCTGATAGCCAAGGTCACTTAGCCACCTTAAACATTTCATTCTTTTTTTAAAAGATGAATGTGGATGATACATATTATATAAAGCCTCATTTGATGTTTCATGTTTCATTAAAAACCTATCTGCTCCATCATTTCTCCATTTTTTATACTCTTCATAGCTTCTCTCGCCAACACTTAATGTTATGGCCATGTTACAGTTTTTCTTTATTTCTTTTATTATGTAAGATATCATATCCTCTGTATAGTACATATCCTCGCCGCTTTGAAGCACAACTGTTTTATAACCTGCATTATTTGCTTCAATGGCATTTTCAATTATTTCATCAGGAGTCATTCTATATCGTTTCAAGTTTTGATTTTGACAGCATAATCCGCAATAATAACATTTGCATCGGCAATAATTTGAAAACTCAATAATTGCTCTTAAATGGATTTCATTATTTGAAGTATTTTTTTTTACTTCATATGCCTTATTAAAAAGGTATTCTGCTTCATCCTCTTTTAATTTTAAAATACAGGTCAGCTCAAAAGCTGAGGGCTCATATCCATCCACAATTTCATTTATAAGCTTGAACATATCCACATTATCCACATACCTTTAATTAAATTTTTGTCATTGCAGATTTTACACTAACATTTTTAACTTTCCCAAGCTTTCCTGTCATAGCTCCTATTTCATCTGATGTTCCATCCACAATAATAGATATTACTGATATTCCCCTATCTCTATATGGAATCCCCATCCTTCCAACTATAATATAAGAATAATCATGTAATATTTGATTTACATCCTCTGCGCTTTCTAAATCTTCTACAACAATTCCAACAACGCCTACTCTCTTTTCCATCACTCATATCCCCCCTTTAACTTTAATTTTTTCATGTCATGTCCTACAAGAAGCAATCTATGTCATATCATCCGTTATTCCCCACCTAAGCGGGAGTATTACGGATGATAGACTTCGGCAAAAGCACAAAAAAAAGACCTCCGCAAAAGCTGAAGGCCATATAACCACGCACACATATCCCTCCTCCTTTTGCTCAGAAAACTCCTTGCAATAAGATTTAGATTAATTATTTATATTCATTATATCATTTGTTCCTTTTTAATAAAACTACATTTTAAAATTTAAGTTGCCTTATGTTTTTAATCCGAAGTGAAGAACCAATCTAAGGGCATAGCAGCCGTTATTCCCCGCCTTAAATGTGGGTATTACAGATGCTAGCCATCGGATCTTTTTTAAATACAGTCAACTTTTTTAACCAAATATATTTGGATTTATTTTATTTGGCTGCTCATCAGGATGGTTAAGAGGCTTTGATGCAGGACCTTCTATTATATCCCCATCAATACTAAACCTTGAGCCATGGCAAGGACAATCCCAAGATTTTTCACCATCATTCCATTTTAATTCACAGCCAAGATGGGTACAGGTTTTATCTACCATATGAATATTTCCCTTATTATCCTTATATGCACCTATCTTTTTTCCATCCACTTCTACTGCCCTTCCCTCTCCATTTTCAAGTTTAAAATCTTTTGGAGCTGCCTTAAGTTTCCCTGTAACTAATTCTTTTACAACATCAGCATTTTGGTTTATAAATTCTTCAGCCGATGCACTGATATCAGTTCTTGAAGGATAAAATACAGGCAAATATGGGCTATCACCCTTTACAATCAAATCCTTAATTATGAGGGCAGCTGCAGTTCCGCTAGTCATTCCCCATTTTTTAAATCCAGTAGCTACATAAATATTGGGTGTTTTAGAGGTAAGGTTTCCTATATAAGGTACATCATCCACAGTCATGCAATCCTGTGCAGACCATCTGTAAAGAATGTTTTGAGTTTTAAAAGTTTCATTTGCAAACTCAATTAAATTATTGTAACGAGAATTTGTATCTGTTTCATCCCCAACCTTATGATTTTCTCCAGCTATAATCACCATTTCTCCATCCTTATACCTTTGAGAACGCATCGACCGGGGTGGGTCTTCTGCATTTATAAACATTCCTTCTGGAAAAGGCTCATTTGTTTTTATCGCTATTATATAGGATTTTTCAACATACATCCTTGAAAAATAAAATCCTTTGCCATCATAAAAAGGAAAATGCGTTGAAATAATAATTCTTTTTGCATGAATTTTAAATCCTTTTTCAGTTACAACAGATAATTCATCCCCTTCTTCTATGTCAACAGCCCTAGTGTTTTCAAATATTTTAACCCCTTTATTGCTTATTTCATTAGAAATAGCAAGGAGATACTTTCTTGGATGAAATTGAGCCTGATTATCAAATCGTATGGCAGCTTTAACTGTAAAAGGCAGTGGTATTTCCTTCATATAATATGCATCTATTCCAAGGCTTTTTGCAGCATCTACTTCATCTTCAATTGCTTTTATATAATTATTGTCTTTTGTATAAATATAGGCAGATTTTAAAGAAAAATCACAATCAATATTGTTTTCCTTAACAGTATTTTCAATAAACCTTATAGCAGATTCATTAGCTTCTGCATACTGCTTAGCCTTATCCTCCCCCATTTGCTTTTTTAAATTATTGTAAATTAAACCATGCTGCGAAGTAATCTTTGCTGTTGTATGAGCTGAAGTCCCATGAGCTATCTTATTTGCTTCAATTACCGCAACTTTAAACCCTTCTTTTTGCAATAAATAAGCTGCTGTAATTCCAACTATTCCTCCGCCTATTATAGCTATATCTACATTTATATTTTTATCTAGTACTGGGTAATTAGTTTCAGCTGTAGAATCAATCCAATAAGATTTTGGCGGCGTATTAAAAATTTCATTTACAAATTTCCTATTGCTCATTGTATCCTCTCCCTAAAATTTTATCCGAAGCCTCATGACCTATTTTGCTTAATTTATCTTTTGCAAATTGAGTAAAAAATATTCAAATAGATAAAAAAAGATGTTAGCCACATAAGATAACTAAACCATGATAATAGGTAGGCTACATCGTATTTAATGTAGGCTCTACCTATTATTTTTTTACTGTATAGAATATAAAATATTACACATAATAAACAGTGAACAAAGTATATAAGATAAAGTAAGAAAAGGTAGAAGTTGAGTGCAGGAGTCCAACCGAAGGGCGGAAGGCAGGGAACACCTTCACTTAAAACAATAGGAGGAACCTTTATGCGGGTAGAAGAGATAATAACACCAGAGAACAAGACGAGATATTTACTTGTTGATGATGATGGAGAGCCAGTAAAACCAGTTTTAAAGTTCTTGAAATATAAAGATAATAGCGGTAAGGCAAGGAACACCTTACGTGCATATTGCTATCATCTAAAAGCATTCTTTGATTTTTTACAGCAGAAAGAAATGGATTATCTTAATATAGGTGTAGATGAAATGGCAGAATTTATGAGATGGCTCCAGAATCCATATGGCAATGTAAAGGTAGCACCAATAAAACCTTTAGAGCCAGTTAAGAAGCCTCGTACAGTCAACATATATATCTCTACAGTTATGGAGTTTTATGACTATCTGATGAGGCATGAGGATTATTCTATTCAATTATCAGAGAAGTTAAAAAGGCAAATATTAGGTTCCCATAGGGGATTTAAAGATTTTCTATACCATATCAACAAATCGAGAGACTATGATGCAAAAGTTTTAAAGGCTAAAGTACCAAAAGAACAGCCTAAAACCATATCAAAAGAGAAAATTGCACAGTTAATAGATGCCTGTTCTAATTTGAGGGATAAGTTCCTCATCCAACTTTTATGGGAAAGTGCAATGCGAATCGGCGAAGCATTGGCTTTATGGCTTGAGGACTTTGAAATTGATGCAAGAAGAATACATATCAGGGATAGAGGGGAACTTCCAAACCTCGCTGAAATAAAGACTATATGCAGCCCAAGAATCATAGATGTATCGGCAGACCTTATGAATATGTACATGGATTATGTAGCAGAATACCATACCGATGAAGTTGATACAAACCATGTATTTATTAAATTATTTGGGGATAATCAATATCAACCTTTGGAATATCCTGATATTAATTCCCTTTTTATGCGGTTACGTAAAAAGACAGGAATATATGTCACTCCCCATATGCTCCGTCATTCTTCACTGACTGAACTGCGAAAGGCTGGGTGGGGAATAGAATACCTGCAAAAGCGTGCAGGTCATGGATGTATACAATCAACATATATTTATATGCATCCTGATGATGATGATATACGTAATGACTGGGAACAAGCCGAGAAAAGAATGGAACTCAAAAAAATAAATAATGGAGATGAACATAAGTGAGCATCGCTTATCAAATTAAGCCAACTGAAGAAAAAAAGCAGGAAATTAATAATTTCTTGAATAGTTACTGGGGCAATGATGTATGGGATACTAGAGATACTTTCTTTGATGATTTACGTCCTTCAAAATGGAGTTTATCCGCTAAAACAATTGACTTTTCTGCATTTAACTCATTGATTAAAAACGAAGTAAAGTACATGTTTGCTTACCGATTACAAAGAAAAGAAATCAGATTGATTTCTATAACTGCATATGGTGTAGCCCTTAATCATCTTGCTGAATTTTTAAATACCTATTACCCTAGGGCAGCCAGCATTGCAAATATTCCTTATGACAAGGCCATATTGCAGTGGCGTTCTTACCTTATTGATAAAGAAATGAGTATTAATGATAATGGTAAAATCTCTAGCAATCAATATGAAACAGTGTTTAATCAATTATATTCTTTCTTTGTAAATCTGTATGATACCCGTGATGAATATGAAAAGGATGTATGGGATTGCCGTAAAATTGCAGGAGCAAAGATTACAGAAAACCTATCAGCATACTATCTTAATTTTACTGATATACCTTTAGAATTTCGAGAATTGATAAAAAGGTAT
>DHEX01000062.1 GCA_002400085.1 Clostridiaceae bacterium UBA4839
GTTTTCATATAACACGCACCTACTTATAATCTATATTTATAAGTTTATTTTATATTTTGATAAGTTTAGTGTCAATTCGACAAAAAATCCGCACAGTTATGTGCGGATTAAATATTATACTTAAAAACTATTTTTGCAAAGCTGCATTTTTTCCAGATATTCTTCCAAAGACAGTTATATCTGCTATGGCATTGCTGCCTAATCTATTTGTTCCATGTACTCCTCCAGTGACTTCCCCTGCTGCATATAAACCTTTAATAATTGAACCATCTTTTGCAATTACATGAGATTCATCATCTATCTTTACTCCACCCATAGTATGGTGTATTCCTGGGCAAGCCTTTATTATATAATATGGTGGTTTATTTATTGGTACAAGGCTACCTTTTGTCTTACCAAACTGTTCATCTTTGCCATTTTCACAGTATTTATTATATGTGTCTAACGATTTCTGTAATTCAGCTGCATCGATTTGGAAGAAATCAGCTGCTTCTTTTACAGTGTTAACCTTTGCATACAACTTATTTTTCGCTAAGTAATCTAATTCTGCTTTATGATTTTTTTCTATTTTACTTAAATCATGAATATTTTGATCCCATAATTCGTAACAAACACTACCAGTTTGCTTTAAGATTGCTTGAGATACTACATCTCTTCTCCCTAATTCGTTAACAAATCTTTTTCCTTCTTTATTTACAATAAGTGTTCCTACAGATCTCGTATCATCTGCATATAAAAGCCTTCCGCTTAAAGGATCACACATTGGATAAGCTTGGATATATTGAGGGTCCTTTAAATCAGCTCCAATTTTTTCTGCCATTGTAATTCCATCACCTGTTGCTCCAACGCTATTAGTTGACTTATATTTTTCACCATATTCAGGATTAAATCTTTTTCTCATTTCAACGTTAGAACCAAATCCACCGCTTGCTAAAATAACTCCATTTTTAGCATGGAATGTTATCTCTTTTCCACTTTTGCTTGTTGCCTTAACTCCAACTACCTTATTGCCTTCTTTTATAAGTTCAGTTGCTTTCATGTTCAACTTTATTGGTATTTTTAAGCTATCAGCTTTAGCTTTTAATTTTTTAACTATTTCAACTCCTGAAGCTCCTTTTGGAACTAAACTACGTTTAACTGAATGTGCTCCAAATTGAAAAAGAGTGTCTTCAAATTCTACACCAACTTCATCTCTTAACCATTCAGCTGCAGGAGTAGCATTATCAACTAACTTCCTTACAAGCTTAGGATCATTTTTATAATCTCCGCCTTTCATAGTATCTTCAAAATGCTTATCAGGGCTGTCCACAATTCCTTCTTTTTTCTGAATCCAGTTTCCTGCTGCAGCCATTTCTCCACCAGATATTATTGTATTTCCACCAACAGAGCTCATTTTTTCAAGAACTACAACATTTGCTCCATTATTTTTAGCTTCAATAGCTGCTGTTAAACCAGCACCGCCTGCGCCAACAACTACAACATCATAAGTTTGATCTGGTTTTTCATTATCCTCTTCTTTTACGCTTACTTTAGCTCCTGTATCGTTATTTTGTGCACCTGCCTTAGATAAAGCATCCTTTATTGCATCTATTAAACCCTGAGAAGTTAAAGTTGCTCCAGATACAGTATCAACATTTGCACTGTTTGTTGCAATTACATTTTTTATGATTTCTTTAGCTGGTTCTTCCCATATTCCTTCTGTTTCATGCTGTTCAACTACTTTTACATCTTTAATTTTTCCACCATCAATAGTAACTTCTGCCTTTATTTTTCCACCTTTTCCTTCGCCTTCACCTATGTACTTTCCATCTTTCATTCCATTTTTAGGCTTACTACCACATCCTGCCATTGCAATAGATAATACTGCAACTAGCATCATAGAAATAATCCTTTTAAATTTAGTCATTTATTGTCCCCTCTCTTATAATTGTTATTTTTTTAACTAACCAAGCTTTATTATATCATTATTATTCTTTATTTTATTTAGAGTATTTTTCATATTTGTGCACTTTTATGAACACCTCAGCAAAAAATTATATAATATTTTAAATAATTGCGGTGGCAAATCGGTGGCAAATAAAGAAAACACCCACTAAAAAGTGAGTGTTTCTAATCATTGAGTAAATCTGTAAGCCGAGTTCTGTGTTTGACGGTCATCTATCTAGGCCAAATGTTACCAGTTGGCTCAAGCGACACTACCCGAGGGCACACCGGGCCGATGCTTTTACCCTCCTATTCGGTCTTGCTCCAGATGGGGTTTACATAGCCGCAAAGTCGCCAATGCGCTGGTGAGCTCTTACCTCACCTTTCCACCCTTACCTGATTGATAGTCCCAAAACAATTCGGGTATATTATCATGCAGGCGGTATATCTCTGTTGCACTTTCCTTGAAGTCACCTTCACCGGGTATTACCCGGCACCCTGCCCTATGGAGCTCGGACTTTCCTCTCCCTCAAATGAGGCAGCGACCATCTGACTTACTCAATAATATTCTTCCCTTAAATACTTAAGTATAATATCATATATTTAAGCAGATGTAAACCTCATATCTGCATTAACTGCAATTCGCAATTTTAAATAATTAATGAACAAATTACAAATGTAGGGAACGGTCTTGACCGTTCCGCCCCCACGATTCCGTGCATCCCCTAACGGGACGGTCAAGACCGTCCCCTACAGCTTGGGATTAAATCTACACATTATGAATTGCGTCTATGTTAAATATTCTCAATAAATAGCTTGTTTTCGCTATTTTTATATATAACTTGCTTGTCTGTAATATCAATTATATCCATATCATTTTTAATATTTATTTTATCTCCAGTTTCAACATTATAAGCATAATTATCATATATTAAATAATTTCTATTATCAAAGCTTAGTATGTCTTTATAGTTAGTATCTTCAATTTTGATAGTGTCAACAACCTTTTGATTTTCAATTACATATATCTTGCTTTTATCTTTATATGGCGAAGCGTACAATAAATCCTTTTTCCCTTTTCCTATTAAAATAAATTTACTATAATCTTGATAAGTAAATTTTCTTTTATTAATATACAAGTTATTATACTTATCCTGAAAAGCAATACAATCTTCATTAGTAAGCAAAGTCATCTTACATATATCTTTAAGTGAAAAATAATGGGAAACATTTTTCATTATATCAATTCTATATATATTATCTGTTGCATAATTTTCATTACCAGTTCTTGCGTTTATATAAATTACATTTGTATAACTTGAATATTCAACACCTTTTATTTCCAGCAAGTTTTTTACTGTAAACTCCTTATGAAGTGTTTTCTCATCATTATCAATATTATAAGTCTTGACTATTAATTTTTGTTTATCGCGGTCATAAATAAAGTACATCACAATATCTCTATCATTTAATGTTATTGCATTCATTACAGGAAGCTCTTCAGGAATTAAATTATCCTCAGTATTCCCTGATAAATCCTTAATATATAGTTTTTCATCCTTTACATAAGAAACATAATTTGCATTTTCTGATACCGATATATATTTAGCATCATCAGGAAGTGTTATATCATGTTTCGTACTATTAAGCGAAGACCTATTGCTAGTCCATTTTATATTACTATCATTTGCCAGTACCTTATTATTTATATAAAGAAGGGGGAAAAAAGTAATTACAACACCAATCAATATATATATAAGAATTCTTTTCATAATTTTCACCTCATTTTACTATAAAAGCAGATGGTATAGCCCTTTCACCAAGTATATCTGAAGGTTTATTTACTGTTTTTCCACAGTAGTTCATAGTAGCTGAAGACCCTCCATCAAGATTTACCGCATTATAAGCACCATAGTCATATAAAATATCCTGCAAATCCTTTAAGGTTGCCCCTAAGCTATCCTTACTCCTGCCATCAACAACAAGCATAAGTACAGCTCCATCCTTAGTTTGTCCTATAGCTGTCCTTGGAGCTATCCCCCATCCTCCATCACCATTTTTAATCATTTTTTTACCATTAATAATAAGTGGAGGAGAAAAAGATATAGCATCCCTTATATTCATCTTTTCTATTTCATTAAGGGTATAGTCTCCAATAATCAATACATTTTTATCATTAAAGCCTACTAAAGGATATTTTTTTAATTTTTCATTATATTTTATTTCATGATCCTCTATTATAAGGCCTGTGGGAGTACCGCCATTACCTGTCATTTTATTGTCACTAAAGCCACCTGCATTTATCCCACCTGATGCTCTGTATTTTTCAACAATTTTACTTAGAGGCATTCCCCCCTCTCCAAGATTTTCGCTTGTTCCAACCTTTACTCTTGAAGGATTGTCCACTTTTAAAAGATAGCCTTGAAATTTATTTGTGTTAATATCTATTAATTCCATTTCATTGTCTTTTTTATTTACTCTTATATCATTTTCATTTTCTTTTTCATTCAATGCTCCCATCTGATTTTTCGCCATAATTTTTTCTATCTCTTTATCATTTAAAAATATCGATGCAAGGTATTTATGGTTCATAGTTGTCATAGCAGAAGTTACGAAAGCTTCCTTTATATTAGTAAAAGGCCCATAAAAAACTAAATATATACCAAAAATGCTGCAAAATATTATTTCAAATATTATAAAAAATATTACTTTCTTAAATGCTTTCAAAATTAGTTCCCTCCAAAAATTTAATTTTCGCTTACATTATAATATAAATATAATATACCCCTGAGGTCAAGTTAATTTTGTTTACAATTGTTTAATATTACTTCAATTCGTAATTTAGATTTAATACACCGCTGCGATAAGGAAAATATATTCCATTCACTTTTCCGTTCACAAAGATGTTCTAAGGATTTAAAAAAGAGCATAAAAATCCAATGATAATAATGGACTTTTTATGCTCTTTTAGAAGCTGTTTTTCGGGTTATTGGCCCGACAAGCTGCCAACTGCTCTACCCCGTGGCATATATATCGCTATATACAAATAACGTATCATATATTCATCATGGCAGCTTATTTCCTGCAGCTTTGTATATTTCATACCATTCCTGGCGGGTCAGTTCAATGTCAGAAGCCTTGCATATATCCTTAAGCCTTTTGACATTTGTTGTGCCGGCTATGGCTTGGATCTTAGCAGGATGTCTTAAAATCCATGCAAATGCAATTGCTGTATTGGTAACTCCCTTTTTAGCAGCTATTTCATCTATCTTTTTATTAAGTTCAGGGAATTTGTCATTATTTAAGAATACCCCTTGAAAACATCCATACTGCAAAGGTGACCATGCTTGAATGGTAATATCCTTTAAGCGGCAGTAATCCAATACTCCGCCGTCTCTGTCAATGGCCCCATCATTTTCGGTGTTCACATTTATACCTGAATCAATCATTCCCGTATTGGTTATGCTCAGCTGCAGCTGGTCTATTATTATTTTCTGGTTTAGGTATTTGCTGAGAAGTTCCATCTGCAAAGGGTTTTGGTTGCTCACTCCAAAATATCTAACCTTACCACTGCTGTGAAGAATTGTAAAAGCTTCAGCAACCTCTTCCGGCTCCATAAGGGCATCTGGACGGTGCAGCAGCAATATATCGATGTAATCGGTATTCAGGCGCTTTAAGCTGCCGTTCACAGCCTCTATGATATGCTCCTTTGAAAAATCATAATACCCATCTCGGATTCCACATTTAGTCTGAATTATCATCTTTTCCCTTATGCTCGATTTCATATCTATTGCCTTGGCAAATATCTCTTCAGATTTTCCACCTCCATAGATGTCCGCATGGTCGAAGAAATTAATTCCCTCATCAAGAGCTGTATTTATAAGTTGTGATACCTTGTCTACAGGCATGTCTGCAATTCTCATGCATCCAAGGGCAATCTCCGATGCCTGTATCTCCCCATTTCCAATACTTATTTTTCTCATATTCACACCTCTTTATAATCTTTCTGAGCCTATCCTTTACATTGGAGGCTCTTATTCATTTTTCATTGCATTGCATGGTTGAACATATCTTATATAATATTATAGCATTCTTTTTAGAACTTGCTGTTTTAAATGTATTAACATCCCCTTACACTTTATTAAATGGATGTATATCTACATTAGAAATAATTATCTCGCCATCAAAAAATTCGCTAATAATTTTTTTAAAATATGGAATGCAAACTATTTCTGTATAATAATGACTTGCATCAATAATATTAATTCCGTTATAAATACTATCCAATGCATCATGATGCTTAATGTCCCCAGTTAAAATTACATCACAGCCACACTTTAAAGCATCCTTTATAAATTCAGAACCAGAGCCCCCAACAACTGCAATTTTTTTAACTGTTTTATCCATATCACCAGCTACATTTAAATATGGGGCTTTAAGTTTTTCTTTTACATAATTACAAAAGTCTTTAAATTTTATTGGTTTTTTTAAATTTCCTACCCTTCCTGTACCCCTCTTAATTTCATTTTTAAGAGGAAAAATATCATAGGCAACTTCTTCATATGGATGCACTTCAAGTACCCTATTTAGAGTTTCTTTTATTTGATCCTCTTTTACTATGGTTTCAATTCTAACCTCATCAGTATATTCCATATTTCCTACTTCACCAATAAAAGGATTTGAGCCCTTCAAAGGCTTAAATGTACCTTTACCATTTGTATTAAAAGAGCAATTTGAATAATTTCCTGTGTGCCCTGCATCAGATTTAAATATGGCTTCTCTAACAATATTTTCATATGAAGCAGGCACATATACAACAAATTTATATAAGCTTTGCGGCTTATTATTTACTAAAGGCTTTATATCTTCAAGTTCTAACAATGATGCTAAAATATCATTCATTCCATTATTTGCATTGTCAAAATTAGTATGCATAGAATATATATTTATATCATTTTTTATGGCATTCATAATAGTTCTTGAAAGACTGTTTTCTTTTAAAATACTCTTTTGCCCAGTAAAAATAAGGGGATGATGTGAAATAATCATATCTATATTCTTATTTACAGCCTCATCCATAACCCCTTCTGTTACATCAAGACATAGCAGAATTCTTTCTATTTCTTTTTCCCTGTCTCCAATTATAAGGCCTGCATTATCATAGCTCTCACAAAGACTTAATGGATATAATTTTTCTAATTCATCTGTAATTTGAAAGGACTTTACAGCCATTTTAATACCTCCTCAAATTCATTCTTTAATTTTATTAACTCATTTAATCTTTTCCCTTCGTAGCCTTTTGGCATACCTAAGATTATATTATTGATTTGATTTATTTTAAAAATAACATATTCTTTTAAAACAGGATGTTTTGATTGAATTAAACTAAGTCCAGTATAATAATATACATCTTTATCATATTTTACCCCACTGCTCTTTATAGCTTTCATTGTATGATAAAATTTATTATCTTCCTTTACTATATCCTCCTTTACTATATCAAAACATGAAGAGGATAAATATTTTCTTACTATTTCAGGGTACTGCATAGGTTGAAGTATTAAAACAGCTTCTTTAGCAATTTCAATATTTTTATTTAAAATATCAACTATTGAATTTCCTCCCATTCCAGCTATAACAATAATATCAGCTTCTTTTTCCTTTAAAACATCAAGCCCATCTCCCTCTCTAAGCTCAATATTATTGCTTATACCATATCTTTTAAATGTTCTATCAGCTATTTTAAGAGGACCGCTGTTTATATCTGATGCAATAGCTTTTTTAGCATATTTATTTATTACAGCATAAGCTGGTATATATCCATGATCTGTACCTATATCAGCTAAACAGTTACATTCTTCTATCATATTAGCTGCACATAAAAGTCTTTTTGATATATTCATATCCTAATCTCCTATAAAGAAAACCTGCACTCTGTGCAGGTCTAATCAAGATAATCCTTCAACTTTTTACTTCTGCTTGGATGGCGTAATTTTCTAAGAGCTTTTGCTTCAATTTGTCTTATTCTCTCTCTTGTAACCTTAAATTCTTTACCTACTTCTTCAAGAGTTCTTGCCCTTCCATCATCAAGTCCAAATCTAAGCCTTAACACCTTTTCCTCTCTTGGAGTAAGTGTATCAAGAACATCCATAAGCTGCTCTTTAAGCATTGTGTATGCTGCTGCTTCAGCAGGTGCTGGTGCATCATCATCAGGAATAAAATCTCCCAGATGGCTGTCTTCTTCTTCACCTATAGGTGTTTCAAGTGATACAGGCTCTTGAGCTATTTTCATTATTTCACGAACCTTATCCACATCCATTTCCATTTCTTTTGCAATTTCATCTGGGGTAGGTTCCCTCCCAAGCTCTTGGAGCAATTGCCTTTCAACTCTTATAAGCTTATTTATAGTTTCAACCATATGAACAGGGATTCTAATAGTTCTGGCCTGATCAGCAATGGCTCTTGTTATTGCCTGTCTTATCCACCATGTAGCATAGGTTGAAAACTTAAACCCTTTTCTATAGTCAAATTTTTCAACAGCTTTAAGTAAGCCTAAATTGCCTTCCTGGATTAAATCCAGAAACAGCATCCCCCTACCTACATATCTTTTTGCAATGCTTACAACAAGTCTTAAATTTGCTTCTGCAAGCTTCTTCTTTGCCTCCTGATCGCCCTGTTCAATTCTAATAGCAAGTTCAATTTCTTCCTCAGCAGAAAGCAGTGGTACTTTCCCAATTTCCTTTAAATACATTCTAACTGGATCGTCAACGCTTACGCCATCAGGTATGGAAGCTTCAGTATCTTCATGGATTAGCTGATCAGGATTTAAATCATCCGCATCACCTATAACATCTACTCCCATAGACTCTAAAATTTCATATACCTTTTCTATTTGATCAGGTGTTAATTCAACATCTTCTAGAGTATCCATAATCTCTTTATATGTTAAAGACCCAGATTTTTTACCCTTATCAATAAGTTGTTTTACAATAGACATCTTTGAGTTGTTGTTAGAACTGCTACCTACTTCCTTTTTCATTAAACAACCTCCCTTCGTAGCACTATAGCATTTTTAACTGTTTAGTAAGT
This sequence comes from Clostridiaceae bacterium UBA4839, assembly GCA_002400085.1. Classification (GTDB taxonomy): domain Bacteria; phylum Bacillota; class Clostridia; order Clostridiales; family Caloramatoraceae; genus UBA4839. Next base: position 9,013 of record DHEX01000062.1, read on the forward strand.
CCAATAAGCTTCTGCGTCAAAGCTGTAGATTCTTCAATTTGATTATTTTCCTCACATCTTTTTATTTTAATGTTCAAGTCATTTAAAATTAATTCTATGTTATATTTTTTTATTGTTTTTATATAATCATCTAAAAACCTATAACTATTATCATTAACTTGTATATTTTGAAAAATATTAGCCACATCTTTAATGTCTTCTTCATTTTCAAACTTTGCCAATATACTTTGAGCTGATGGGATTTCCCCCTTCTCAAGACTTTTAAAAATTTCATCAGAAGCAATTTTATAACTTTCTGTAATAAACTCATTAGGGGTTATTTTATTTTTAATAAAATCATATAATCTTATATCTGATACTAAATATCTTAATATATTTCTTTCTGCTTTTTTATACCCTGGCTCAATTTCAAAAGGATTTCTGCTGTTATCTTTATAATTTAATTTATCATTATTTGTTGTCCTTTTTATCTTTTTTATCTCATCCAATATTGCCTGTGAGTCTATGCCCGTCTGATCATAAATATGGGATACATAGATTTGTATATCAATTTCATTTTTTAATTTACTTAATATTGTTGCTGCTTCCTTGACAAATTGGCTTTTTTCATGTATGTCTTTTAAATTCTTTCCATCTTTTGCTTTTAATATTCTATACTCAATCGAGCCAGTAGAATTTTGTATTAATTTGTCGAATTCTACTCGTCCAAAAGTTTTTAAGAATTCATCCGGATCCTTTCCTTTTGGAATTGAAACGATCTTTACATTTAATGCATTTTCTTCAAGGATTTCTATGCCTCTTAGTGTAGCTGCTTTTCCGGCAGCATCTGCATCATAACATATAAATACATCTTTACAATATCTTTTTATAAGTTTTGCCTGATCATTTGTAAGAGCAGTACCAAGAGACGCAACAGAATTAGTAATTCCAAATTGATGAAGTGATATTAAATCCATATACCCTTCTACCATAATTAAATATCCTGGCAACCCTGATTTTACAGCAAAGTTCAAACCATATAAATTTGTTCCCTTGTGAAAAACAGGAGTTTCGGGAGAATTTAAATATTTTGGTTTAGAGTTGTCTAAAACTCTTCCTCCAAAGCCTATAATTCTTCCCTTATTATCAAATACAGGAAACATAATTCTATTTCTAAATCTATCATAGTATGTGTTGTTTTTACTTTTTAAAACAAGACCAGAAATAAAAATCAGTTCATCCTCATATCCTATTTTTTTAAGATAACTATATAGGGAATCCCATTCATTTAAACTATATCCAAGTCCAAATCTCTTTATAATTGATTCATCAATCTTCCTATTTACTAAATAGTTATAAGGTTCTTTATTTCTAAAAAGATTTGAATAAAAAAAACGCGCTGCATCAATATTTATCTTATATAGCTTTTCTTTAAGTTTGATTTCTTTACTATTTTCATTACTAACTGATTCTTCATCATAGATAGTAATGCCCGCCCTATCGGCAAGATATCTTACAGCATCAATATATTCTAAATTTCTAATTTTCATAATAAAAGTAATGACATTCCCTGAAGCACCGCATCCAAAACAATGATACACTCCCTTTTCCATGGATACGCTTAAGGAAGGCCCCTTATCATTATGAAAAGGACAAACTCCCATATAATTATGCCCTGTTTTCTTGAGTGGAACAAATTCAGAGATTACATCTACAATATTGTTACTTTGAATTATTTTTTCAATTGTCTCTTCAGGAATTCGTCCCATAAAAATCACCTAACATTTTATTTATATTTTCTACACATTTTTAAAATTTCCTTCTATGAAAAATTAAAAATTTCATGTAAAAATTAAATTAATTAAGCACAAGTTATTACTATTCGACATAATATTTATTTTTCCTTCTTTTATTAGTAATAATATTAATAAATTTTTCCCCACGGTGCCGGAACAAAAATATTTAAATATTCTGTTATGGCAAAACTATCTGTCATCCCAGCTATATAATCACAAACTACTTTTTCAGATCCCCATCTTTCAATTCTTTTTATAAATTCTTCAGGCAAGTTTTCTTGATGTTTCATATAGTAGTAAAATAATTGCTTAACGCAATTCATAGCTTTTCCCTCTTCAGATTTGGCCTTTGATCCAACATATACATTTTCAAACAAAAATTTTCTTAATTCAGAAGTAGCTTCACCAATTTCACCAGTTAACATAATATCATTGTTTTCAAGCCCATATCTAATTACTTCCATAACCATTGTATTTATTCTTTTAGAATGTTCTTTCCCCAATACCTTTATACAATCCTTAGGTAAATCATCTTCTGTTAAAATTCCTGCTCTTATTGCATCATCAATATCATGATTAATATAAGCAATTTTATCGGCCACCTTTACAACTTTGCCCTCATATGTATCTGGCATTAAGTCTCCAGAGTGGCATAATATTCCGTTTCTAACTTCCATAGTAAGATTTAACCCTTTTCCATCTTCAAGGTAATCAACAACCCTTAGGCTTTGTTCGTTATGCCTGAATCCATCAGTAGTTATTTCATTTAAAACTCTTTCACCGGTATGACCAAAAGGCGTATGCCCTAAATCGTGACCTAATGCTATCGCTTCAGTTAAATCCTCATTAAGCCTTAATGCTCTTGAAATAGTTCTTGCAATCTGTGAGACTTCAAGTGTATGTGTTAGCCTTGTTCTATAATGATCTCCTTCAGGAGCAATAAATACCTGGGTTTTATGTTTTAACCTTCTAAAAGCTTTTGAATGTAAAATCCTATCCCTATCCCTTTGAAAGTCAGTTCTTACTTCACATTTTTCCTCATCTATAAGCCTGCCCTTGGAATTTTTACTTTTAGAAGCCCTATCACTTAAAATTTTATCCTCTAATTCTTCATAGTTTTCTCTTATGTTCAAATAAACCACCTTATCTATAAATATATTTATATATATTATATACAACAAAAAAGTCAATATCCCTTCAATATTATTTATAAATATCTTTAAATTTTATTAAAATAAATATTAACAAATTTGAATACTTTCGCATTTATCATTTTCTCTAATATTGGCGATTTTTATACATTTACAGTTATAGTATAATTTTTTTTAGCCATTCATATAATCAAATAGGATTATTTTGAGGTGATTAAATGGAATCTATAATCAATATAGAAAAAAATGAGCTCATCCCGATAAATATTTTATATTCAGACATATTATCAAAATACAACCTTGATATATATAATGTTGAAAATATCAAATTCAAGGATACTGAAAAGCAGAGAGCTGTTTATAAAGTTGATACAAACAATGGAACTAAATGTTTGAAAAAAGTATATTATTCGATTGGGAATCTTTTATTTATTTATTCAGTAATTGAGTGGTTAAATGTTAAAGGAATTTGTGCCCCTCGGTTTATTTCAGCAAAAAACGGGTTTAAATATATTGAATACAAAAAAATGCTTTTTATATTGACAGATTGGGTAGAGGGAAGAAAGTTTGAATATGATAATATTGATGATATTTTACTTGCTGCAGAAAATCTTGCGAAAATACATAAGTATTCAAAAGGATTTTATCCAATTGAAGGAAGTACAATCAATATACAAGCAGCTGATTATGTTAAAAGATATAACAGATATTTTTTACAATTATTAGAATCATCAAACTCTGCTTTTAGGTATAAAGATAAATTTTCTAAAACTTTTTTAGAAAATTTTGATTATAATATTGAAAGAGCCAAAGAAAGTTTTTTAATACTTTCAAATGTTCAATTTGATAAAAGATTTGGGGATGATGTAAGTAAAAATTCTATATGTCATCTCGATTATGTTAACAAAAACCTTATAATTACCCCAGAAAATAAGATATGTGTCATAGATTTTGACAGATGTGCAATCGATTATCCAGTTCATGATATAAGCAGTTTTCTCAAAAGACTTCTCAAACGTAAAAGTACTAATTGGGATTTTGAAATATGTAAAGCTTTCATAGAAAGCTATGAAAAAGTTAGGCCCCTTAGTTATTATGAGCATCTTTGCCTGCTGTCATTTTTAATGTTTCCTCAAAAATACTGGAAAATATCAAGAGATTATTATAAAAACATAAATAACTGCAACAAAGAAGCTTTCATAACAATATTAAAAAAGACAGTTGAGCAGGATGAAAAACATATGAAATTTTGTATTAACTTCAAAGATTATATATATAAAAAATTCGGGACGTAAAGCTCCCGAATTTTTTATCCGATGGCTACCATCCATCTAAATTAAGTCTCATACTAAATAAAAATAGGGTATTATCCTTAAATTACTAAAGGATAATACCCATACTTTTTTATACTTATGCTTCATAAGCCTTGTAGTATATGTCTTATGAACTTTTCTTATACTATTTGCTTTATTATTTTACTATCTTGGGTTCTTTACCTGTGCCTGGGCTGCTGCAAGTCTTGCAATTGGAACTCTAAATGGTGAGCAAGATACATAGTCAAGCCCTATATTATGACAGAATTCAATTGATGATGGTTCTCCGCCATGTTCTCCGCAAATTCCAAGATGAATGTCTGGTCTTGTTGATCTTCCTAATTCTGCTGCCATCTTAACAAGTTTACCAACTCCGACTTGATCAAGCTTCTGGAATGGATCAAATTCATATATCTTCTTGTCATAGTAGTCATTCAAGAACTTACCAGCATCATCCCTTGAAAATCCAAATGTCATCTGAGTTAAATCATTTGTTCCAAATGAGAAGAAATCAGCTTCCTTAGCAATTTCATCAGCAGTAAGTGCTGCTCTTGGAATTTCTATCATTGTACCAACAAGATACTTTAATTTAACTCCATTTTCTTTAATAACTTTATCTGCTGTCTTTACAATTACATCCTTAACATACTTAAGTTCCTTTACTTCTCCTACAAGAGGAATCATTATTTCAGGAACAATGTTGTAGCCTTTCCTCTTTTTAACATCTATAGCTGCTTCAATTATTGCTCTTGTCTGCATTTCTGCAATTTCAGGATAAGAAACTGCAAGACGGCATCCTCTGTGTCCCATCATTGGATTAAATTCTTTTAGGCCTTCAACAGTTGACTTTAATTCTTCAAATGTTAATCCCATTGTCCCTGCAAGTTCTCTAATATCATCATCCTCATGAGGTAAGAATTCATGTAGTGGTGGATCAAGAAGCCTTATTGTAACAGGCCTTGTTTCCATAGCCTCATAAATTCCAATAAAGTCCTCCTTCTGCATTGGGAGAATTTTAGCAAGAGCTTTTCTTCTTTGCTCTCCATTATTTGCAACAATCATTTCTCTAACTGCTGCTATTCTATCTTCAGCAAAGAACATATGCTCAGTTCTGCAGAGACCAATTCCCTCTGCTCCAAACTTAACTGCCTGACGTGCATCTTTTGGAGTATCAGCATTTGTTCTAACTTTAAGTTTTCTAACTGCATCAGCCCAACCCATGAATATCCCAAAATTGCCTGAGATTGTTGGCTCAACAGTCTTTATCTTTTGTCCATATACATTTCCTGAAGTTCCATCAAATGAAATGTAATCCCCTTCGTTTATTTTAACACCATCAGCTGTAAAATATTTAGCTTCCTCATTTATGTTTATATCTCCGCATCCAGCAACACAGCATTTTCCCATGCCTCTTGCTACAACTGCTGCATGAGATGTCATTCCACCTCTAACTGTAAGTATACCTTCTGCTGCAACCATACCTTCAATATCTTCTGGTGAAGTTTCTCCTCTAACTAAAACAACCTTTTCTCCCTTTTCCTTATGTGCTTTTACATCCTCTGCTGTAAAGTAAACTTTACCATATGCTGCTCCTGGTGAAGCTGGAAGCCCTTTTGCAATTACTTTTGCAGTTTTCATTTCCTTTTCATCAAATGCTGGGTGCAATAACTGATCAAGCTGTTTTGGCTCAACTTTAAGAAGTGCTTCTTCCTTAGTTATTAATCCCTCATTTACCATATCAACAGCAACCTTTAATGCTGCATTAGCAGTTCTCTTACCATTTCTTGTCTGTAAGAAATAGAGTTTACCTTGCTGAATAGTAAATTCCATATCCTGCATATCCTTATAATGGTTTTCAAGGGTTTGAGCAATTTTCATAAACTCTTTATAACATTCTGGTAAATCCTGCTGTAGCTTCGTTATTGGCTGTGGAGTTCTAATTCCTGCGACAACGTCTTCACCCTGTGCATTTATTAAATATTCTCCAAATATCTTCTTCTCACCTGTAGCAGGGTTTCTTGTAAATGCGACACCTGTTCCTGATGTTTCACCCATATTGCCAAATACCATCTGCTGTACGTTAACTGCTGTTCCCCAGTCTCCTGGTATATCATTTAATCTTCTATAAACAATAGCTCTTTGGTTATTCCATGAACGGAAAACTGCCTTAACTGATTCAATTAACTGTTCTTCTGGATCCTGCGGAAATTCCTTTCCCATTTCTTTTTTATAAAGTTCTTTATATCTCTTTACAACCTCTTTAAGATTATCTGCAGTTAAATCTGTATCATATTTAGCACCGTTTTCCTTTTTTATTTCATCTAAAATTGTTTCAAACTTGCTTTTTTCAATTTGCATAACAACATCGCTGAACATTTGAATAAATCTTCTATAGCTGTCATATGCAAATCTTTCATTATTTGTAAGTTTGGCCATACTTATAACAGTCTTATCATTTAATCCAAGGTTTAATATTGTATCCATCATACCAGGCATTGATGCTCTTGCACCTGATCTTACAGATACAAGAAGTGGATCATTTTCATCGCCAAATTTCTTTCCAGTGATTTCTTCTAACTTTCTTAGATATTTTTTGATTTCATTTAAAATATCATCAGAAATTTTTTCCCCATCCTCATAGTACCTTGTGCAAGCCTCCGTTGTAATAGTAAAACCCTGAGGTACTGGCAAACCAATGTTAGTCATTTCTGCAAGATTGGCACCCTTTCCACCAAGAAGGTTTCTCATATCTTTATTTCCTTCTTTGAAAAGGTAAACATATTTTTTTTCTTGGGAATTCATATTAATACCTCCAGTCCTAATTTGAAAATTGATTTATAATAAATTAATGGTTTTAACCCGCAGGGACATTTTTTGTCCCAATTTTATTCTATTATACCATCAATGTGGCAACCATTAAATTATTTGTTTTTTGAACCCAATTTCACAAACAATCGTGTTACATTTGTTTTGGAAACTTTCCCTGTTATTTTAAGGTGTTCCTTTCCATCAGAATCAATTACCTTTTCAACAACAGGAAGGCTATCTACTTCATGATCGATTATTTTTTTGGCTGCATCATATGCAGTTTCTTCATTAGTCACAGTAACAATATTAGGCATTCTCGTCATTATAATCCCTACAGGAGCCCTATGTATATCACTATTTCCAAGAGCTATTTTTAAAAAATCCTTTCTTGAAACTGTACCCGTTAAATAATCGTTATTGGTTATAAAAATTGTCCCTGTATCATTAGAAAACAATTGCAATATTGCATCATATATCATCATATCTTCAGGCACAGTAACAGGTTTAGTCTTTATATCAGCAACTGTTATATCCATTATGTAATCATAGATAATATTGTTACTGCCATTTTTTGAGTATAAATATCCTACTTTGGGTTTTGCCTCAAGTATACCTGTCATAGTTAGTACCGCAAGATCTGGACGCAGGGCTGCTCTTGTAACTCCAAGCCTTTTAGCAAGCTTCTCGCTTGTAATAGGCTGATTATTTTTTACAATCTCAATTATTTCATTTTGGCGCTCTGAAAATTTTATTTTAATCACCCTCTCTGCATTTGGAATAACAAGGATAGAATCTCTTATATTATATTATATAAATGCAGGGGAATAATTACAATGCCCTTTAATAAGTATACTCATTATATTATTCAATTTAATCAATATTAACTGCACTTTACTTTTTAATTTTATTCTATAATTAAATATTTTTCAACACAAATATATAAGAAATATGTAAATAAGCCAGACAAATCTGGCTTATTCATATATTTCCATTAAAGCTATTATTAGAGTTTTTCTCATCCTGATGCTCTTCGGCTTTTTCCTTAACATCATTATAATATTCTTTTGCTTTATCCTTTACATCTTCATATGTTTCCTTAGCTTTTTCTTTTACACCGCTTGTGTTTGTATTAAAATTATTTTTAACATCATTGTACTTATTTTTTACAATATCATTAACCACATCTATTTTACCATCTGGTCTTTCAATTTCAATTCTAACCTGAGATAATACTGCAGCTGCAGTGCCAATAGCAAGAAGTGCAGGATAATATATACTCAGGGCACCTGCTACAATTCCAGCATTTACTGGTATATCTACTAAAACCCTCTCTCCTTTTTTTACCCTGATTCTATTTACATTTCCTTTTTTAATAATGCCTTTTATTGTTTCAATCAATTCATTGCCAGCTTCAGATACATTCTTTGAAAAAGATTTTTCATTTTTTTCAAGATAAATTAAGGTTTCTACCAAATTTCCATTATTAGCAGTTAATGCATCCCTTGCCTCTTCATAACTTAAGCCAAATCGATTTCTTATAGTGTCAATTTTTTCTAGGGTTATTTCCTCCATTATACCATCTCCTTACTTTTTTTTAATTTCTTAATAAGCATCTGAGATTTAAATTCTGCACCAATATAATAATTTAAATAATTATCCATAATAGTTTCAACATACAATAATGTTTTTTTATTATAATTAATATCCCTCAAATCCTCTAATTTTATGTTCTTTAATATTCGCAAAAATGTTAATGTTTCTTTATTTATACCATAAATATCCCTCTCTGGAGTAAAACATTTGCTGCAAATCATTCCACCCTGAATTATACTGAAATATCCACAGTCGAGGTCTTTTTTACACCTAACGCATGTTTTAACGTTAGGCATATAACCTGAAAGTGATATGGCTTTAAAATTAAATGTGAGCTTTAATAAATCTAAATTTGTATCTGTATCTTTTAATATATATAGAGTTTTTAGAAGCAATGCAAGCAATGAAACATTTTTATTTTCATCTTCGCTAATACCATCAATTAATTCAATAAAATAGCTTCCATAAATTATTTTATCAAAGTCAAGAAGCAATTCTTGAAAAGATTCATTTATGCTGCTTTCCTTTAATGTGTATAAACTCTTTCCTTTATACAAAAGGAATTCCCCAAAGCAAAAAGGCTGAGTAGAAGCCATAAGTTTGCTGCTTTGTTTTTTTGCTCCATGAGCCACAGCTTTAACCTTTCCAAGCTTATCCGTATATAAAGTTATAATTTTGTCATTATCATTTAAATCCATTGATTTTAAAACAACACCTTGTACTTTTATTAAGGCCAAATTTAATTTCACCTCATCATGTTTTAATCCTATATCCTAAAGTTTTTAACGAATAATTATCATCTCTCCAGTCTTTTTTTACCTTTACCCAAAGTTCCAAATACACTTTTTTACTTAAAAACTTTTCAATATCTAAACGTGCCTCCTGCCCAATAACCTTTAACATTTTCCCTGATTTGCCTATGATTATTGCTTTATGAGACTCCTTTTCGCAATAAATATTTGCATCAATTCTAACTAAATTTTTATTAGAATCTTCTTTCATACTTATTATTTCAACTGCAGTTCCATGGGGCACCTCTTCAGTTAAATTTTTTAATATTTTTTCTCTTATTATCTCTGCTACAATAAATCTTTCCTGCTGATCTGTTATCATATCATCAGGAAAATATTTTGGGCCATAGGGAAGCTTTGATACTATAGTTTTAGTTAATTCATCAATATTTTCTCCACTATAAGCAGAAATTGGTACAACCTCATCAAAATTATAAAGAGAAATATAGCTTTTAATGGTTTGTGCAATCTTTTCTGGTTTTACAGTATCAGTTTTATTAATCACAAGTATAACGCTTGCCCTACAATTTTTCATTTCTTCAATTATCTTTTTATCAATAGGCCCAGGAATAACATCCGGAGTTGTCATAAAAAGTACAACGTCAACTTCATTCAATGTTTGTTTTGCAGCTGTAACCATGTATTCCCCAAGCTTATGCTTAGGTTTATGTATTCCGGGGGTATCAAGAAATATTATTTGATAATCCTCCTTGGTCAAAATTGCTTGTATAGTGTTCCTTGTTGTTTGAGGCTTATTTGATATAATTGATAATTTTTCCCCCATAACCTTGTTTAAAAGTGTAGATTTTCCAACGTTTGGTCTTCCAATAATTGTTACATATCCGGACCTGAAATTTTCCATAGTCATCACCTTTCCATATCTTCGCTTGTAAATGCACAGGGCAGCAATTCACATAATTTATGTACTCTATATTCCCCTTTATTATTAGCAGTTATAACATCCATATCCACACCAAATTCTGAAAGCACTTGTCTACATATTCCACATGGATATGTATAATTGTTGCTGTCACTTATTATTGCAATTTTTTTGAATTTCCTATGACCTTCAGAAACTGCTTTAAATAGTGCAGTTCTTTCTGCACAGTTTGTACCTCCAAAAGCTGAATTTTCTATATTGCATCCTGTGTAAACCTGCCCATCATCAGTAAGAAGTGCAGCTCCCACTTTAAAATGTGAATAAGGAACATAAGCCATGTCCATTGCTGATTTTGCATTTTCTATCAAAGTTTTTTCATCCATATTAAACATCTCCTCTTTTTAATTAGAATAGTGTAAAAATAAAAATTGTTATTAAAACACCCAAGATAGATCCTATAGTTACTTCGTAAATACTGTGGATTTTCCCTTCTACCCTGCTTTGTGCTACAAGAAATGCCAAAAAATAAGATATAGTTATTACAAGCGCATCATTAGTTAAAAGGGATATAGCCGTAGCACCTGCAAATGCAATTGCGCTGTGCCCGCTGGGCATTCCGCCATTTAATGGTGTTCCTTCTCCATATATGGCTTTTATAATAATTGTTATTATAACAACAACTATAAGACAAATAAACACTACAGTTGGATCCGACTGTTTGATTTTGAAAATTACATTTTTTGTTATAGGCTTTAGCTTATCAAAAAAAAGTAAATACCCAACAACAACTGCATTAATAGCACTGATAAGTACTGCTCCAGCTGATACATTTTTTGCAATTTTAGCCAAGGGATGATAATAATTTGCAAGTACATCTAAAGTTGCTTCTATTGCAGTATTTACCATTTCAAGTACTATTACTAGTGTAATTGTAAGAAATAATATTAGCATTTCATATTTAGTGAAATCAAAAAATAAGCTCAATATAAGCACTAATATAGCAATTGCAAAATCTATTCTAATATTTCTTTGCGTTCTTATGGCATAAATAATGCCTTCAATTGCATAATTAAAACTATCCGTTAGCTTTTTTATTTTCATTTTATACACCCTTTTATTCTCTTAATAAGTTTAAATTTTTCAGTATTTCTTCCTCCCTGCTTCTCATAATAATTTTATCATCATCTGTTTCATGGTCATATCCTAAAAGATGGAGCATACTATGAACCGTTAAATATGCTATTTCCCTTTGAACTGAATGGCCAAACTCTTCCGCTTGTTCTATAGCTCTCTCTACTGATATAACAATATCGCCAAGAAGTATTTCTCCATTTTCAGGATCTATATCATCCTCATTTAAAATTATATTTCCATTTTTACCTTCAAGCATTGGAAATGAAAGCACATCTGTGGCCCTATCAATATTTCTAAATTCTTTGTTTAATTTTTTAATATTCTCGTTATCAGTCAGTAACATACTTATTTCACATGGTTTTTTAATACCCTCATGCTTTAAAGTTTCATTTATAACATCAATTATTATTTTTTTTAATTCATTATTTACTTCAACCTTATTTTGCTCATTATTAATTTCAAGCATTATATTTCACCCCTTAAGCCTATTTTTTATTTTCCTTCATTTCAGGATATTCTATTCTCGAATGTGTGGATCCCGATAGAACTTTAGTAAATGATGTTTTAATCATGTCAATATCTTTTAAAGTCAAGTCGCAATTAACAAGTTGTCCATCTGCTATCTTATCGTCTATAATTTTATCCACCATTTTTTTAATATCCTCTATAGTTGGAGATTTCAATGACCTTACAGCTGCTTCTGTGCTATCAGCTAACATTACTATTGCAGATTCTTTTGATGAAGGCTTTGGTCCATCATATCTGAAGGACTCCTCTTTAACCTCTTCATTCCCATCATTTACAGCCATTACATAAAAATATTTCACTAAAGTTGTACCATGATGTTCGGCAATAATATTTTTTATTGCGCCAGGCAATTTATATTCCTTTGCTATTTCAATTCCATCCTTAACATGAGATGTTATAATTAGTGCACTTAACTTAGGTGTAATTTTATCATGTGGATTATCATCTGTAACTTGATTTTCTTTAAAAAAATATGGTCTCTTTATCTTCCCTATATCATGATAATAAGAACCTACTCTTGCAAGGAGCGAGCTTGCACCTACTGCATCCGCTGCCGTTTCAGCTAAATTTCCAACAATTATACTGTGATGATAGGTTCCTGGTGCCTCAAACAATAGTTTCTTTATTAAAGGCTGATCAGGGTTAGATAGTTCTAACAGCTTTATGGGAGTAATTATATCAAACATCTGCTCAAAAAGTGGCAATATACCAATTGCTAATATTGTAGATAAAATTCCTCCAATTAAAGCATATATGCTGTTACGAATATTATTGTAAATGCCTATAGTATTAATAAAGCCTTGAGAAAGTGCCACTATAGCATTTATAACTCCCACTAAAAAGCCACCCAAAAATACGTTGCTCCTCTGATATGAATTGTTTAAAAATAATATAGCTGATATACAGCTAAAAAGATACATTATAATAATTTCATAGTTAAAGTTAGTTGTAAATGCAACAACTACAGCATATGGTATACTGACAATTATAGCCATAGTTGGATCAAAAATAAATGATAATGTAATAACTAGTAGTGCAGCTGGGATCAAATACCCAGATATACTATTTACTACAGCATTAAACAATGTATTTACACAAATAACAATTGAAATAATCGTAAGCTTACTTACATCTTTATAAATATCCTTCCTAAATTTTTTTAGATATAAAGCTATGCTCATCTCTAATAAAAAAATTGATAATCCCATCCCTGCATAAATTTGTATGTCTGCTCTTCTATTGTATTCTAATAATCCTGCTCTCTGCATAAGGTATACATGTTTTTCTGTCACTACTTCGCCTTTTAAAATAATATTTTGATTTTTTTTAATCATTACGGGTTCAACTTGTTTTTTTACAGTATTTTTCAATTCTTGAGTTCTTTCTTCATCATAAAACATATTTGGTTTAATAAAATTAATACCTATGTTAGTTGCAAGTTCCTTCATGGATTTTTCCATATTGGAATTTCTTATATAAAAATTCCAATCATCCTGTGCTTTTTTCATATCATCTTCATTATTTTCTCTTATATTCAAAGAATAAATCTTTGTTAATGAGGTTTTCATGAATTCCAATAGTCCCTTTTCATTATTACTGTTTAAACTCAAAAGAGAATTACAATCTTCCTTTGATATATTTATACCCACCATAGATTTCAGTTTATCAGCTTTAGCTTTGTCATCTATAGCTAATCCTCTTACCTCATCTACCTTAACAAATAAGTCTTCTAAGTTCTTTATTGCTTCTTTTTGAATATCTATATTTTTATTATATTGCGGTTGAACGTTTAATATAGCTCTATCAACTTTATTTTTTGTTTCAATTTCATCCTGAAAATCCCTTGGTGCGTTAATATCTGTAGGGGATATGTCTCCCACTTTTAATTTGTATTTTTTTGGTATTATGCAAAGTGAGCATATAAAAAATAGGATAATAAAAGTAATAGCACCTATAATCACTTTTTTTATCCTTGAATTATCAAATATAAATGCAGGAGATAATCTTTTGTGCTTTTTCATAAATATCACCTATTTTCATTTTCTATATCATAGGTATTACGGATGATAACCATCATCAAAATATTTTTTCTTCAATACCTATATTTTCTTCAACTATGTAAAGTATTCTTACATTTAATGTATCACCATTTAATTCTTTTTCAATCTTTTTGTCAAGAACTTTAACGTTTGCTGGCATAGCTTTTAGAAGTTCTCCCTCTGCCTTTTCAGTTCCAATTTTAAAAGCTTCCTCTTCTGTTAAAATCTTATATTTTTCTTCCTTTTCAAAATAGTATTCTGATATTTTATAAACAGGCAATTCATAACTATTTATATTAAGAACGTTTTTCTCTTCTATTTTATCATATTTTTTAAAATCAATGTTACTATTTTTTATACAAAGTTTTTTATTAAAAAACATTATATAAGCCTTTTTCTTTACTTTTCCAGTTCTTTCCTCATATTTATAGTTTAATGGGACTTTGCTAATATCTTCATACCATGTTTTAGCATTTATCATACCCATGCTGTGGACTTGTTCAAGAACATTATTTTCATTATCTAAAACTGTTCCAGATATCAGTACTTGACCTTTTTTAACAAAGTCTCCTTCTGACACCTGTTTTTGTCCCTTATATGCATATACATTCAAAATTATGCCATCCTTTGAAGCTACAATATTGATAGGCTCTTGATTAGAATAAATTAGAGGGGGTATATCTCTTTCTACCACTTCTACTTTAGCCATAGTACCGTCGTAACTTATTTTTATTACTGATATCTCATCAAATTTATTTAAAACTTTTTTTTCAATTTCTCTAAGTTTTATGTCTTTTTTGAATTTCCCCTCTTTTAAGCCTGCATCCTTTACTGCTTCATAAATTTTATAAGATTCTATTTTATTATTCCCACTTATATCTATACTCCATATTATACTAGATAAAAATACTATTATAAATATAAATATACTTGCTCCTATAATTAATGATTTTCTCTTTTTTAACTTATCTATCAAAAATTCTAAACCATATTTTTGTTTTATTCTTACTCTGCACTTTGTTTTTTTTGAAATATTTTTCAGCCTATTAAAATCAGCTTTTTTAATATTAAATATAATTGTTGTCATACTCTCCCGCTGTATATTCCAGATTAAAATCCCCTGATTTACAGCCATATTTATAAATTTTTCAGGGTTTAATCCGGAAATGGATACTGTAACCACCCCGTTCAAAATATTATTAGACATGCCTTCACCTCATTTAATAATATCAATTCCACCTATTTCCCCATTAATCATTATTTCTTCTTTGCTTATCTCCTTTATGGTAATGTTTTTACCATATATTTTAATAATTCCTATATTTGTATTCAGCCTCAGTATTTCACTGCCATATTCTATAATCCCCTTATGGTTTTCAATATGTATCTCACTATCACCTATTAATGTAATCAGCGGTAAATTATAAATAACATCTCTTGGCATATCTAAATTATCTGTTAAAATTTCCTTTATAAAAGACTTCTTTACCATAACATTCACCAATTAATTTCTACACTATTAATCTTATGCAAAATATTTTTTTAAAATAACAGCCATCAAATTACATTTACAAAAGCTTAGACAAAAGCCTATGATTTCAATNNTTAAGCGTTTTTTTAATTAAATTCAAAAGGCTCACTTTAGTGAGCCTTTTTATATTATTGAAGATTTTTTTTAACTAAATCACTAACCATCTTGCCATCTGCTTTACCTTTAACCTTAGGCATAATGGCATTCATGACTTTACCCATATCTTTTATGTTAACAGCTCCAACTTCATTCACAGCATTTTTAACTATTTCTGAAACTTCTTCTTCTGTCAATTGCTGAGGAAGGTAATCAAGCAATATTTCAATTTCACGTTTGTTTTGTTCAACCAAATCCTGCCTATTACCCTTTTCAAATTCCTTAATTGCCTCTCTTCTCTGCTTAACTTCTCGTGATAAAACAGCAATTACATCATTATCATCAAGTTTTTTCTTATTATCTTTTTCTTCTTGTAGGATAGCAGCCCTTGCCATAGATATAACACCAGCTTTAAATCTATCCTTTTTTTTCATTGCATCTATCCAATCTTTCTGCAAATTATCTTTGAGTGACATTTTTTACTCTGAAAAACTAAGTTCTTCTCATATCATTATAAATAACGATACATAATACAGAATTACTGTATAGCCCGAGTTAGGCTTCATTTTCACTCCCCTCTATTTGTATGATAAAAGAAAGTTACTTGAACTTCCTTTTCCTTGCAGCTTCGGATTTCTTTTTGCGCTTTACGCTTGGCTTTTCATAATGCTCTCTTTTTCTTACTTCAGCTAGCACACCCGCTCTAGCACATTTTCTTTTAAATCTACGGAGTGCACTATCTAACGATTCATTTTCTCCAACTTTGATTTCTGACATACATTATCCCTCCCTCCGCTATATCTATTATTATACATACTGTGAACAAATAAGCTTATGGATAACACATATAATATTATATCGTAGTTGTTCAAATATTGTCAATAAATTTAATAAACTATTAGCCTGGAGGCCAGCCAAAACTTCTCCCCCCTAAAAGATGAAAGTGAAGATGCTTTACTGTTTGTCCTGCATCCTCCCCACAATTGCATACAATTCTAAAACCATTTTCTGAAATATTCTTTTCTATTGCAATTTTTTTTGCAACCATAAAAATATGGCCTATCAAATTTGCATCCTCATCATTTATATCCATTAAGGAGGATATGTGCTTTCTAGGGACAATAACTATATGCACGGGTGCAGCAGGATTAATATCTTCAAAAGCCACTACCTTATCATCCTCATATACCTTTTTAGAAGGGATATCATTATTTACAATACCACAAAAAATACAATCCATTTTCTCACCTCCATATATAATAAATTCAACATCTATATAATTTTTCCTTCAAAATATTATTAGGAAAATAATAAATGCATACCATAGTTTTTTTACCAGCCGTAATCCCCCGCTTGACGCGGGGGATTACGGCTGGTATGCCTCTGGATTGGTTCTTCTAAGAATCGCCTTATAATATTTCTCCTATGGCAACTGCTTCATCGCATACGCCATTTATCAAAACATCCTTTATAAGCCCACCTAATTCTTCCTTACTTTTTGCCTTTACCCTTATATAATTTTTTGTATAGCCTTCAAAATATTCATTTTTTTTATTTTCAAATAAAACATCCATCTTCTTACCTATATGTTTTTTAATAAAGTTATTTTCAAGCTCCTTATCAAGGCAAAGTAATCTTTTACTTCTTTTTTCTTTTATTTTAGGGTCCACTTCATCTTTTAAATCTGCTGCTTTTGTACCCTCTCTTTTGCTATATTTAAAAACATGAATTTTACTAAACTGTATATCTTTAATGAATTCATATGATTTATTAAATTCATCATCAGTTTCCCCAGGAAAACCCACAATTACATCTGTAGTTATTGCTAAATCATCAAAGGTATTTCTTAGCCTATCAATAATTTCTTTGTATTCATAAGATGTATAATGCCTATTCATTCTTTTTAATGTATCATCACATCCGCTTTGCAGCGATATGTGAAAATGATGGCATAACTTTTCCACCTTGCTTATCCTATTTACTGCATCCTCTGTAAAAAATAATGGATCTATAGAGCCTATTCTAATCCTTTCAATACCATCTATTTTACTTATACCTTCAATTATATCAACAAGTGTTACATCTTTTAAATCCTTTCCATAGGATGCAACGTGAATCCCCGATAATATTACTTCTTTAAAGCCATTTTTAGATAATCTTTGAACTTCTTTATAAATCTTTTCCGGTTCCTTACTTCTAACAGGTCCCCTTGCATAAGGAATTAAACAATAAGAACAAAATCTATCACATCCATCCTGTATTTTTAAAAATGCTCTATTCCTATCCTGATATTCTTCTATTTCTAAGTCCTCAAATTTTCTTACACTCATTATATTCTCAATATGCTTTATCTGTTTCTTATTTTTTTTGTATTCTTCAATTAATTCTATTATTTTGCCTTTATCTTTAGTCCCAATAACAACATCCACACCTTCTATTTTAGCAACTTCATCTGGTGACACTTGAGCATAACAGCCTGCAACGACTATTATGGAATCTTTATTTGTTTTTTTTGATTTTCTAATCATTTGTCTGGATTTTTTATCGCCTATACTTGTAACTGTACACGTATTTATTACATAAACATCAGCAAAATCATCAAAATTAACTATTTGATAGCCATTTTTAATAAAGAGCTCAGTCATTGCTTCTGTTTCATATTGATTCACTCTACAACCAAGAGTGCAAAATGCTGCCTTCACTATTATTTTCCTCCCATATCTGAAATTTCATATAGTATTATAGATGAAGTAACAAAGCCTGCAGTTTCAGTTCTTAATATTCGAGGGCCTAACGTAACTGGAATTACATTTTTTTCAATGCAAGCCTTTATTTCTTCATCAGCAAAACCACCCTCTGGTCCAATAAATATTCCTACATTTTTTATTCCTGTTTTTTTTGATAATATTTTTTTAAGTCCATTGTCCTTTTCATTTTCATAAGGAACTACAGATAAGTCCATAGTGCAAAGCTCTTTTAAAGCTTCCTTAAATAAAATTGGTTTTGCCACTTTAGGTATTATCCCTCTATTACTTTGTTTTGCAGCCTCACTTGAAATCTTGTTCCACCTTTCAAGCTTTAAATTAATATCTTTTCCATCTATTTTTACAACTGTTCTTTCTGTTATAACCGGCTGAATTTTAAAAACACCAATTTCAACAGATTTTTGTATTATTAAATCCATCTTTTGAGCTTTAGGAAGCCCCTGATATAAAGTGATTTTTATATCAGGTTCAGTTATATTTTTAAATTTATCTTTTATAATACACTTTACTGATTTTTTATCAATACTATCAATGCTGCAAATATATTCATTTCCCTTTCCATCACTTAAAAGTACATCATCTAAATTTTTAAGCCTTAGTACCTTAGCTATATGATTTACATCTTCTCCATATATAAAAATACTATCATCCTTTACATTTTTTTCATCAATAAAAAATTTGTGCATACTAACCATCCTTATTTTTGAGACACTACTGCAACCCATTCTCCCATTTCTTTAACTTCCAATACATTAAATCCTTGGGATTTAAGGGCTTTAATAACATCATCTTTTCTATCCTTAATTATTCCAGAAGCAATAAATAAACCATCATTAACAAGATATCTATCAACTTTATTTGATAAATCAATTATCACATCTGCTATGATATTTGCAACAACAATGTTGGCCTTGCCATTCAATACATCAACCAAGTTCCCGTGTATTATTTTCACATTATCGATTTCATTACGTTTTACATTTTCTCTTGCAGCTTCTACTGCTATCTCATTCAAATCTACTCCTATAACATTTTTTGCTCCAAGCTTTGATGCTGATATTGCAAGTATACCTGATCCTGTCCCAATATCATAAACTACATCATTTTCTTTTATGTATTTTTCAAGCATTTCTATACACATCATTGTAGTCTCATGGGTTCCTGTTCCAAATGCCATACTTGGATCCATTTTAACTAAAATTTCATCTTTCTTAGGTGTATATTTTATCCATAAAGGATTAACAACTATTTTCCTGCCTATTTTTATAGTCTTATAGTATTTTTTCCATTCATTAGCCCAATCTTCCTCATAAACGGGGTTTATAATAACTTTTCCTTCACCAATATCAAACCCTGAATCATTCAGTTCTTTTAATTTATCTTTAATATATTTAGTTATTTTATTAATATCATCCTCATTGCTGAAATAAGCTTTTACTACAGCTGCCTTACCTCCATACTCAAAAATATCTGAATCAGCAAAATCCCAGCTTAAAGGGTTTTGCTGATTAATATTTATATCATTGGGGTCCTCAATAGCAACACCCTTTACGCCAAGACTGTAAAATATCCCTGTTATTGGTTCAATTGCTTCGCTTTTAGTAATTATTTTAACTTCTATCCACTTTCCATTCATGCTTTTACCCCCTTGTTTCTTTAATTTACAAAAGCTTAAACGAAAGCCCATGATTTCAATCACTGGGAGTTTCAGTTATTATTTTACCACAATTAGAAAAAAATATTAATAAAAATGGTCAATTTTTNNAAAATTGACCATTTTTATTAATTAAAAGCATCTTTAAATTTATCCCTAAATGTTTTCTTTCCTGCTTCAGAAACATCTTCTCCGAATTCTACTGCAAGTCTTTTTAATAGTTCCCTTTGTCTATCATTGAGTTTTTTAGGGATTTCAACATTAAGTTGAGCATAAAGGTCTCCTCTGCCTGAGCTGTTAACCCTTGGTATCCCTTTAGACCTTATTTTAACTATAGTTCCTGGCTGAGTTCCTTCTTGAATAGTGTATTTTATATTTCCTTCTAATGTTGGCACTTCTATTTCTCCGCCAAGTGCTGCCCTAATAAAGGATATAGGCACTTCACACATTATATCATAACCTTTTCTCTTGAATATCTTATGAGGTTTAACATTTATGGTTATATAAAGATCACCATTTGGGCCGCCTCTATGACCAGGTTCTCCCTCTCCTCTAAGTGTTATGACATTCCCATTGTCTACGCCCGCAGGAATATTAACTGTAATAATTTTTTTCTTCCTAGCTATTCCTCTTCCATGACATTCTGGACAAGGAGTATCAATTACTCTGCCCTCACCATGGCATCTATCACAAGTTGTTACACTGGCAAAGCTTCCAAAAGCAGTCCTTTTTTCAACCTTAATTTGACCAGTTCCCCTGCATTTATCACAGGTTCTTGGACTTGTTCCAGGTTTTGCTCCAGTACCATGGCAGGTTGCACATTCTTCATTTCTGAAAATATCAATGTCTTTTTTTACTCCAAAAGCTGCTTCTTCAAAAGCTAAATTTATTGTATACTCTAAATCAGCACCCCTTTGTGGCCCTGTGCCTTGTTTTCGTGAAGATCCTCCACCACCAAACATATCACCAAATATATCACCAAATATGTCACCAAATCCGCCAAAGTTAGAAAAATCAAATCCAGAAGGATCAAATCCTTGACCATTAAAATCTGCTGTGCCAAATTGATCATACTGGGCTCTTTTTTTAGGGTCTGAAAGCACTTGATAAGCTTCATTTACTTCTTTAAATTTTTCTTCAGCATTTTTATCACCGGGATTTTTATCTGGATGATACTTAATAGCAAGCTTTCTAAATGCTTTCTTTATATCTTCATCACTTGCATTTTTATCTACTCCAAGAATTTCATAATAATCTTTTGCCACATATATCACCACCTTTACACAAACGAGGGATAAACTCTTTTTGACAAAGAAAGAGCAATCCCTCTATCATCTAACTATTTGTTATCTTTATCATCCTTAACATCATAGTCTGCATGGATATTTCCATCATTATTATTTGAGTTAGCATTATCGTTTGGGTTAGCATTCTGATTAGGACCTTGCCCTTGAGGATTACCTTGAGGATTAGCCTGCTGATATATTTTAGATGATACCTCATAAAACTTCTGAGTCAAATCATCAGTAGCTGACTTAATTGCATCAATATCTGTTCCCTTTATTGTTTCCTTTACCTTATTGAGCTTTTCATCAATTTGTGACTTATCTTCAGCACTTATTTTGCCATCAAGATCTTTCATAGTCTTTTCTGTTTGATAAATTACTGAATCAGCATTGTTTCTTACTTCAATTTCCTCTTGCCTCTTTTTATCATCTTCTGAATATTTTTCTGCTTCTTTAACAGCTTTATCTATTTCCTCATCTGTTAAATTAGTAGATGCAGTAATTGTAATATTAGCTTCTTTTCCTGTCCCAGTATCCTTTGCTGATACATGAACAATACCATTAGCATCTATGTCAAAAGTTACCTCTATTTGAGGAACTCCTCTTGGTGCAGGTGCTATTCCTGAAAGTGTAAATCTTCCAAGTGTCTTGTTGTCCTTTGCCATTGGTCTTTCACCTTGAAGCACATGAATTTCAACAGATGTTTGACCATCAGCTGCAGTTGAGAATGTCTGAGTCTTCTTTGTTGGAATAGTAGTATTTCTATCTATTAGCTTTGTAGATACTCCACCTAATGTTTCAATTCCAAGTGAAAGTGGTGTTACATCAAGAAGTAATACGTCCTTAACTTCTCCTGTTAATACCCCTGCTTGAATTGCAGCACCTACTGCAACACATTCATCAGGGTTTACACCTTTTGATGGTTCCTGTCCAGTAAACTTCTTTACTGCTTCTTGAACTGCTGGTATCCTTGTTGAACCACCAACTAATATAACTTTATTAATTTGATTTAAATCAAGCCCGGAATCCCTTAAAGCATTTTTCATAGGGTCTATTGTTTTTTGAACAAGATCTGATGTTAATTCATCAAACTTAGCTCTTGTAAGGGTTAAATTTAAATGTTTAGGGCCTGATGCATCAGCAGTTATAAATGGAAGATTTATTTCAGTTGATAGAGATGCTGAAAGCTCTATCTTTGCCTTTTCAGCTGCTTCCTTTAGCCTTTGCATGGCCATCTTATCACTTCTTAAATCTATTCCATTTTCCTTCTTAAATTCATCTACTAAGTAGTCCATTACTCTATTATCAAAATCGTCTCCACCTAATTTAGTATTCCCATTAGTTGCCTTAACCTCAAAAACTCCATCTCCAATTTCAAGTATAGATACATCAAAAGTACCTCCACCAAGGTCATATACAAGGATCTTTTGATTTTTATCTACCTTGTCAAGTCCATAAGCTAATGAAGCTGCAGTTGGTTCATTTATGATTCTTTTTACATCAAGTCCAGCAATTTTTCCAGCATCCTTTGTTGCTTGTCTTTGACTATCATTAAAATATGCAGGTACTGTTATAACTGCCTCTGTAACTTTTTCACCAAGATAAGCTTCTGCATCTGCCTTTAATTTCATAAGTACCATTGCAGAAATTTCTTGAGGTGTATAATCCTTACCATCAATATTTTTCTTATAATCTGATCCCATATGCCTTTTTATTGACATAATAGTTCTATCAGGATTTGTTACAGCCTGCCTTTTGGCAACCTGCCCTACTATTCTTTCTCCATTAGGTTTAAATGCAACTACAGATGGAGTAGTTCTTGAGCCTTCTGAATTTGCAATAACAACTGGTTCTCCGCCTTCCATTACAGCAACGCATGAATTTGTTGTACCAAGGTCAATTCCAATAACCTTTCCCATAATATTTCCTCCTTAAAATTTATTATATATTATTAAATAGCTAATTTGCTACAAATAGCTAATTTGCTACTTTTACCATACTATATCTTAAGATTCTATCCTTATACTTATAACCTTTTTGTAAAACTTCAATCACTTCGTTTTCACCATAATTAGAATCTTCTATGTGCATTACTGCATTGTGAACATTCGGATCGAATTTTTCATTTAATGCACTTATTTCTTCTACCCCGCAGCTGCTAAAACAATCTTTAGTTTGTTTTAATACCATCTTTATCCCCTCATAAAAACTATCATTTGTTTCATCTGAAGGGCCACATTCAACTGCTCTTTCAAAGTTATCAACAATTGGGAGTATTTTTTTAATTGCATCACCGAAGCCATCATCATAGGTAGTTTCTTTTTCTTTATTTGTTCTTTTTTTATAATTATCAAACTCAGCTCTTGAAGATCTTAATAGTTTAATATAATCATTTAACTCTTTATCTTTATCTTCTATTATTTTTTTTAATTTATTTAACTCTTTATCCTTATCCTCTATTGTCTTCTTTGATTCATTTAATTCTTTATCCTTATCTTCTATTGTCTTTTTTGATTCATTTAATTCTTTGTTCTTATCCTCTATTGTCTTCTTTGATTCGCTTGTCTTTTCCCTTTTTTCCTTAATACATTTTCCGTTCTTCTTTGATGTTTCTTCATTTTGTGTATTTTTATTAATATTTGTTTCTATATTATCTTTATCTGACATTTAATCACCCTCACTTATCATTATTTTTATTCTCCTCAATATTGTTATTTAACATATTGTTTAGTGTATAGGCAATAAATTTTAATATACCTGTTACTTTTGAATAATTCATTCTTGTAGGTCCAATTATTCCAATCTTACCTGCATCCTTTCCTCCAACCTTATATGAAGCCTTAATAACACTGCAGTCCTTTACTTGCTCTATGCCATTTTCTTCCCCGATAGATACTGAAAAACTTTTTTTACCATCAGAAAAAAGTTCAAAAATAACATCCTTATTTTCTATGATGGATAAAAAATTTTTTGCTTTGGACATATCACTACTATACTCAGGATATTCAAATATATTTGTAGCTCCTTCAAGATAAACTTCACATTCATTAGAATTTAAGCTTTCATAAATTGCAGGAATTATTGCTTTAAATATTTCTTTATAGTCAACCATTTCATTTTGTATTGAAAAAATAAGCTGAGGTGTGATTTCTTCAATAGTCCTGCCAGGAAGTTTAGTGTTGAGCATATTATTTATTTTATTTAATGCATCTGATTCTATACCTTCAGGTACCCTTACTACAACATTTTTTATTAAACATGTATCTGTTATAATTACAGCAACAACATTCGTTGAATCTACCTTAATTAGCTGTATAGATTTCAATGTACTTTTTTTAACTGATGGAGAAAGCATTGCTGAGGTATATTTTGTAATTTCAGAAAGAAGTTTTGTGGTCCTTCTGATAATTTCATCCATTTCATTTATGGTAGCAAGATGTAATAGATTTTTTATACGAGCAGTTTCTTCATAACTTGGATATTCAATTTCCATTAATTGATCTACATAAAGCCTATAACCCTTATCTGAAGGAATTCTGCCTGCAGAGGTGTGAGGCTGCTCAAGTAATCCCATATCTTCAAGATCTGACATCTCATTTCTTATAGTTGCAGAGCTTATTCCTATCTTATATTTTTTTGAAATGGTCCTTGATCCCACAGGTTCTCCAGTTATAATGTAATCATCTACAATTGCTTTCAGTATTGTTTTTTTTCTATCACCTAGCTCCATTTGATCTCACCTCTCTTTCTCCTTGTTAGCACTCTCTATTATTGAGTGCTAATTATTACGCTTATAAAATAGCACTATTAAGTTATTTTGTCAATATCTTAAAATTATTTTCTGTAATTCATAACTTAAAATCATTAATGAATAAATTACAGCGGAGATAAGAAAAATATATGGAATGGAATATATTTTTCTTATCGCAGCGGTGTATTAAATCTAAATTACAAATTGCAGAATTATTTTATAAAGTATTCAAATACTTTATTTGAAACATCAACGCCGTAATTAGAAAGCTTTATATAATTATTATCTTCAATTAAAAGTCCTAATTTTTTTAATTCGCATAATTCACTGCCATATGCATCATATATATCCTTTTTAAATCTATCCTTAAACCTTTTCTTTAAAATCCCATCAGTCATTCTAAGGCCCATAAACATAAATTCTTCCAGCTCATCCTTTACTGTTACTTTAACCTTGTTTTGTATTGCATTTCCCTTTTGGGTAGCGTCAATATATTTAGGTACATTAGGATAATTATTATACCTATACCCTTTACTATAAGAATGGGCTCCTGCCCCAATTCCTATATATTCTTCATCCATCCAATAAGTGATATTATGCTTACATTCNNGATAAATAATCTTTTGTAAAATAATACATTTCTCTATCAGTGTCTTCATCCACCAATTTAAGCTTATTTTCATTATAAAGCTTAAAAAATGGTGTACCTTCTTCAATAATAAGGCTGTAGCATGAAAGATGCTGTGGATTTAATTTCACAACATTTTTAAGTGTGCATACCCAGTCATCCATACTCTGATCAGGAATAGCAAACATTAAGTCAATATTTATATTATCAAAGCCTACCTTAATTGCTTCATTATAAGTTTTTAAAAAACTATCCAAATCATGAATTCTTCCTAAACTTTTCAAAAGGTTATTTTGCCATGCCTGAAGGCCAATAGATAGCCTATTTACTCCATAATATTTAAGCAATTTCAATTTTTCAATATCAATTGTTCCTGGGTTTCCCTCAAATGTAAATTCTTTAGGGCTATATTTAGATAATTTTTTTAATAATCTTTCTAAATTATATAAGGATAAGGTGGTGGGAGTTCCACCGCCAACAAATATTGTATTAAAACTTTTCTCTTCAATTTTATCCGCTTCTTTTAACAATGCATCAATATATTTATCCTCATAACTCCACATATTTGAATATGAATTAAAATCACAATACAGGCACTTTTTAATGCAAAAGGGTATATGAACATATAATGAATTTATCATGATTCAACCTTTAGTACTTCCATAAATGCTTCCTGTGGTATTTCTACTGAACCTATCTGTCTCATTTTCTTTTTACCTTCCTTTTGTTTTTCAAGAAGCTTTTTCTTTCTTGATATATCTCCGCCATAACATTTTGCCAGTACATCTTTTCTAAGTGCTTTTACTGTTTCTCTTGCAATTATTTTCGAACCAATAGATGCTTGTATAGGTATCTCAAAAAGCTGCCTTGGAATCAATTCCTTTAATTTTTCAGCCATAGCTCTCCCCCTAGCATAAGCTCTTTCACTTGGTACAATCATTGAAAGAGCATCTACTATTTCACCATTTATAAGTATATCAAGCTTTACAAGTTCTGACTTTTTATATCCGCAAAGCTCATAGTCTAAAGAAGCATAGCCCTTTGTTCTTGACTTTAATGCATCAAAAAAGTCATATATTATTTCATTTAAAGGCATTTCATAATGAAGCATTACTCTTGTAGTTTCAATATATTCCATATTTTTAAATATACCACGTTTATTTTGACATAAATCCATCACTGCCCCAACAAACTCAGATGGACATATAATTGAAGCATTTACAATAGGCTCCTCCATATATTCAATTTCTGATGGTGACGGCATATTAGATGGGTTTGTAACCTCAATTACTTCTCCATTGGTCTTCATTATTTTGTATATAACGCTTGGAGCTGTTGTAATTAAATCAAGATTNNNNGGCTCAAATTTGAGGGCAGCATCATTTATCTGCAATTTTTCAAGTGCATCCTTAAGTTCATTATATTTTGCACCATCTGCAGGATAAATTCCACAATAAACCATAGAAACTGCTGGCCTATATCCTGGAAGAGGCTTTTTTGTAGGCCTGTCAGATTCAGTTATTGTATCTCCAACCCGTGCATCTCTAACGTTTTTAATACTTCCTGTAATGTATCCAACATCCCCAGCTTTTAATTCATCTGTTTTAAAAAAGCCTGGAGTAAATACACCAACCTCTGTTACTTCATAATCTTTATCAGTAGCCATAAACTTTATATGCATTCCTTCATGGACTTTACCATCCTTAATTCTGACAAAACAAGTTACACCTTTATATGAATCATAATAGCTATCAAAAACTAATGCTTTTAAAGGAGCTTCTTCATCTCCTTCAGGGGATGGCACTTTTTCAACAATTGCTTTTAAAACATCATCAATTCCAATTCCAACCTTTGCTGATATAAGTGGAGCATCTTCTGCATCAAGTCCAATTACATCTTCAATTTCCTTTTTAACTTCATCTGGCTGAGCACTAGGAAGATCTATTTTATTTATAACAGGTATTATTTCAAGGTTATGATCAAGCGCAAGATAGCAATTAGCTAAAGTTTGCGCCTGTATTCCCTGAGTAGCATCTACAATTAATAATGCCCCCTCACATGCTGCAATGCTTCTTGATACCTCATAGTTAAAATCTACATGACCTGGAGTGTCAATAAGATTAAATATATATTCTTCGTTATTATCATCAGTATAAACAAGCCTTATTGGTTTTGATTTTATTGTTATTCCTCTTTCCCTTTCAAGCTCCATGGAATCTAATACCTGAGATTCCATTTCCCTTTGTGTAAGTGCTCCGGTTTTTTCTATTAATCTATCTGCAAGAGTAGATTTACCATGATCTATATGTGCTATAATGCAGAAATTTCTTATTTTCTTCTGCCTCTCACCTGCCATAATATTCCTCCTTAAGTTATCACATCAAGCCCCTTAGGGCAATTCTTCTAAATTATTATAAATCAAAGTAAATTATAACATAAGTGCAGCTACAAATGTCAACACTATAGATCCTAAT
>DHEX01000061.1 GCA_002400085.1 Clostridiaceae bacterium UBA4839
ACGTGTCCCGTCGCCGGGAACATATCTACTGGCTGTATTTCCTCTACCTTATAACTGTGTTTAGTTAAAAACTTTATATCCCGCTCCTGGGTAACTGGATTACATGATATATAGATTACTTTTTTTGGTGATAGGCGAACTAAGGAAGACAAAAATTTCTCGTCGCTGCCGCTGCGAGGGGGGTCCATAAATACTACATCAACGTTTTGTTTTTTCATTGCTAAGCTAACCATAAAATCACTAGCATCATCATTATAAAAAAATGCATTGGTTATTTTATTGCGTTTCGCATTTTTAATTACATCTTTAACTGCATCCTTATTTAGTTCTACACCAATAACATTTTTTACTTTACTGCTGACAATAAGTGAAATAGTCCCAATACCGCAATAAGCATCAAGGACTGCTTCATTTCCCTTTAACTTTGCCATATCAATGGCTTTATTGTAAAGAACTTCAGTTTGTATTGGGTTGACTTGGTAAAATGATTTTGGTGAAATTTGAAATACACAGTTGCATAAGGTATCCTCAATATATCCTTTCCCAAACAGCACCTTCTCTACATTACCAAGCACCATACTGGTTTTGCGGTCGTTGACATTCATGACAATAGTCGTAATCTCAGGATGCTTTTTTAATAATTCCCTAACAAAATTATTCTTACCAGGAAATATCTGAGATGAAACTACAAGTACAACCATGATTTGATTGCTGGCAAATCCTGTTTTTACTAAAATGTGGCGAAGAAAGCCCTGCCCTGTATCCTCATTATATGGCTTCATTTTGTGAACACGCATGATTTTGCAAATAGATGCAATTATTTCATCTGCACGCCTATCCTGGATAATACATTCCTCTATTGGAATTACATTATGAGTATTTTCCTCATAAATTCCTGATATGATTTTCCCATTTTTATCATAAGCTAATGTGGAATGCACTTTATTGCGATAAAAATATGGTTTTTCCATCATTATTATTTCATTAACTTTATGATATTGTTTCATTAGTTTTTCAACACTCTTTT
Organism: Clostridiaceae bacterium UBA4839; assembly: GCA_002400085.1. Classification (GTDB taxonomy): domain Bacteria; phylum Bacillota; class Clostridia; order Clostridiales; family Caloramatoraceae; genus UBA4839. The sequence goes on from DHEX01000061.1 coordinate 1,028, forward strand.
GTTTGAATTTCCTCTGTCCCTCTAAGGACAAATGCTGCAGCTGGCAGCCGCCGCACTTATTAAAATATTTGCATTTTGGTTCAACTCTATATTCTGATTTTTCTTCAATTCTAATTACCTTTGCGTTTATAAAGTTTCTTTGACAAAGCACTTCAACAACAGCAGTTTCCCCATCAATTAAATTAGGTACATGAACTTCCTTACCCTTTATTTTTACAATCCCTTTTCCTTCCTCGTCCATTCCAATGCATTTTATTTTTACCTGTTCCCTGCTCATATTTTCACCTTTTCTTAAGTAATTAATTTTCATCTTAATAATACCTTTAATCTTTTTCCATTTATTATATCATATTGCTCTTTATAAAAAAATACAGCAATTAACCCTGCTGCATAGGATACTATCCACAATACTGCAATTGAAATCCATTTTAATATTTTAAAAATAACTTTATATTTATATGTAATCATTTTTAAGTAAAACTTCAACTTCATTCATATTAGGTAATGCACTTATAGCGCCTTTTTTGCTGCAAGTTAAAGCAGCTGCAATATTAGCAAATTTAATTATACTGTATGCTTGCACTTTTGATTAGGTATAAAATCAATTAAAGCTTCTCCTATTGTAAATATCTTTGGCATAATACAACCCCCTTACCGTTTTTTGCATTGCAAATAGTATTTTGAAATCTTCTTTGCATTTCTTCCTCTAAATCATTATCATAGTCCTTTGTGTGCTTATATCAAGCTACTTCAATATATTGTACAAGCCCCATCCATTCTTAGAAACATATCCAATGTATTTGGGCACCATCAGCAAGCAAGGAACATATCAACAATGATATAATCCGATATTGATTTAATGGTAGAGAAACAATAGTTAGCATTAAAGTTGCATATAAAACTAATAATGCATAGAAGATTAAATTATAGTCGCCCTCCCTGTCTTATTTAATTTGCAAATCATTATATTTCTCATATAAAATCGCTCCTTCCACTATTATATAAAAATTATAACATAGCTACCCTCAAAATCAGTTTACACCACCTGATATAGCAATATCTCTTATTGATTCTAGAAATCGGTCAACATTGTTTTCTTTAATCAAATTGTCCAGAGTTTCTTTATTGCTGATTATGTTGTTTAAGCATTTGAAAAAGCTCTTCATGGCATTATCTTTTGAGTAATCTTCCTTTTTTACAGCTAAAAGTAAGACAATCTGCACCTTATCATTGCCCCACATAATTGGGTTTTCTAATGTAAGTATGCTTATGGTTGAAGAAATTATATGGTTGGTATCACCATGGGGTATGGCCAATAAGTTGCCTATCCCAGTGGACCCTATATTTTCTCTCTTTAATACCGATCCTAAAAAATTATGATCTATTCGCCCTGAATTTTGCAGTTTATTTGTAATAAACCTTATAACTTCAATCTTGCTTTTCAGATTCTTATTTAAAAAAATAAAATCTCTGCAAATGAATTTATTAATCTTACCATCTTTTTTAAATTCCATGTCAGTTATGTGCCTATTTACCGCTTCTTTAATATTTATTTCCTCTGCCATATCAATAATAGGACTTATCTTTATATAGTCAATGCCAGGCTCATCAATATCTACTGATGAAAATATAAAGCTTATCGAATTATTTTTTGCATATTTGCGAATTTCTTTTGTGGAAATGCTGCCTTTAAAATCTATCCATGGAAATATCTTTTCCAATTTTATTTGTAGATAATTTGAAACGCCTATCCCAAAATGGCACACGATAACTGCCGAATATTTTTTATCTGGATCCTTTTTATTTCTTTCGATGGAGGCCAGAAAATGAATAGTAATATATGCTACCTCTTCTCTTGGTATTTGCATATTGTATTCTGCGTTAAAACTATCCACAATATCTAAAATTTCATAATACAAATATGGACTCATTTGCTTTATTTTATCCGATATTGGATTTTCTAGCGGCAGCCCATAATTGATTCTATTGAGGGAAGCATATAAATGTAATCTTAAACCTTGTTTCAGTGTTTCATCGGATTTAAAAGATACCTCTTCAGTACCTTCCAAATTATCCAGCAGGTTATCTATCAAAATATCGATGATATTTGAATCGGAATGCCTTGTAAAATTGATCAGTTCTATATTGCTCCCATTACTATATTTCATTCCCAATAAGTTTATTGCTAAATAAATTATTTCATCTTCCGGAAACTTTATGGAAAATATACCTTCCAGTGATGATGCTAATTTCAGTGCCCATGAGTATTGAATTTTGGATGTAACCAGATCTTTTTCACTCTCAGATAACCTTATTGAGCGCTTTAAATTTATTCTTTTTATCATAAAAAGAATGCATATGGTCAAATCATCGATAGACTCATCAGCAAATGATACATTGATATTCTCTTGCAAATCAATTATAGCTTTATTGACAGTATCTATTTCGTATGGCATAAAAATACTTCTTAAAATAGATTTGGTCTTCTTAAATTCCCCTAAACTTTTGATAATCTTTGATAATACCTCTCTCTTATTCTTCTCCTGTCCTTCTATAAAATTGCCAATCTTTTGTTTAGAGACTATTTTTAAGCTATATTTCTCAAGTCGATTTCCAATGTCATTTAGGTCGTCTGCAATTATCTTTTCATTAACATAATACTTTTGTGCCAACTTCTTCAAAGTTAACGGTTTTGTTGACATCAATAATGTATATGCCAAATCAAATCTTCGTTCATCAATTGAAAGTTTATCTTCGCTCACATAATTGCTGCTTAATATATGATTAAGAGTTAATTTAGAATCTTCCTTGATTCTCAAGCAAATTCCCTTTCCTCTTTTCCTCTCAAGCTTCAAATCGTCAGAAAACTTGATAAGGTATTTATCTAATTTGTCGAGGGAGTTTCTGATCGTCTTGTCGGAACAGTTTTCATATTTAGCCATTTCTCTGACTAGTACAAATGTATTCTTTTTTTCATATAGAATCCTTACCAAGTTTTCTTCCCTCTTGTTCATAAACTCACCTTCCGATATTAATTGGCGAATAAATAATGCTTTTCACTTCGCATGTCCCAACTTTTATTTTACCATCGTCTATCTTTAAAATTGGATTTTCGTCCAGTGTAGATTCATAAACCTCGCCTTCTGCGCCCTTAAATGCCGCTTCTCTGTTTACTGCTCTATCAGGATTATAGAATCTGATGACCAAATCGTCTTTTCCCTCTCTTTTTTTAACAGTCGATAATATAACATCACCCATTATCTCAAATGCGGAATAATCCAAAGGCAAGTCCTTGGTATCAGGATTTGTTATTACAAAGTAAGTGGTATTGTTCTTAAACTGTGCTCCCTGGTATGAAATAATAGGTGTGAGAATTTCCTTTGCATTCTTTGCAAATTCATATGGCTCATATCTATCATGGTGTGATATATAATACCTAGCATTTATTTCTTTGTTTATAAGTTCGGCATCAAATGTTGGCGCTTTTGTTCCTGACTCCCTGCCTGGACGGTCATTCAGATTTTCTTTGCCAAGATATGGGGTAGACCTCATTATGGTCATAGCAATTTTATTAAATCTTTCGCCAATGATCTGATATTCCCTTACCGAATCAGTGACCACTTGTACTGCGAAATCTCGGTTTGATATGCCGACAAAACTCTGCATTGGCTCTATTGTCCTTGGTTTTTCATTCCAGGCTTGTTCCTTCCAAAACTCAACTTCTTTTAGATAAACCTTTCTTTTTATAGTACCGAACTGTTCATCAGCATATGAATATTCTGCATGTATATCAGTATTTACAACCATCCTTAATCTATGCTCTATTGCTCTGTTAAGTATGGTCACATCAATTCCTATATTTGGATTGTTTTTAATTAAAGAAAGGTCTAAATCTATGATATTGTTTACGGAAGTTTTTCCTTGACTTCTTTCTTCCAGGTTATAAGGAAGCGGCATTTTAAAGGTTACATGCAATGTATTTTTAAGTGTATTTAACCTGCTGTAAATGTTTTTAACTTCAACATTTCTTAAATATTTATTACCTGTAGGCTCGGAATAGTCATAACTGTCGCCTTCATCGCCATCATCTTCAAAATAAACTGCGTCCTTGCAATTCCTCTTTCTTTTTTTATCATATATATCTATAATCCCATTGTCATATACAGATATGGAAAAATACTCATTTTCAATAAAATTATTACTCCTAGACGATGGTTCATATGGTTTTTCTTTTTCCCTGATATAAAGTGTTTTATAGCTAAATGGCTGCAGTCTTTCGATATTAATTAATACTTTAGCATCATATATATTTTTTATTTCCTTGTGCCAGCAAGTATTGGAATCATTGTCTACACCAATTTCCTTAATTGATTTTTTTAAAAGAGAATCAGTTACGTTTTTAATGTCAATAATTTGCGATTGATATATATTGCCCTGCTCGTCATAGATTTCAACCTCGGTAGACGGCAAAAACAGCTGAGCTTCCAAAAGGCCTCCCCTCTCATATGGAAGAAGATTATATACTTGGAATTGGAAGTTGTCCTTCACTGGAATCTTTGTGCTTATTTCTCTAAGCTTCAGTTCGGTTAACGAAACGGAAAGATTATTTGCTTCAATGAATCTATGTTCAACATACCTGTTGGTCTCATCAGAATTGCACATTCCTATGCTATCATGGGCAGAATTATCAAGCATCAGTTTCCATACCTTTTCAAAAACCTTCTCCTCATACCTAAAACCGAGCATATGAGCCATAGATGATACAGGCTCGGCGATATTTTGAAGGTAGTTTTCAATCCTGTTATTCATTATTTTTAAATCTGCACGAGTAGAAAAAATACTCTTATGTGTCCTTGAATATTGTCCAAAAGTAAATTCACCTTGATATCTTTCAAAATCCATACCTGATCTTTCAATTTCAGATATCCCTTCCTCAAGCGGCATTATTTCAAAATCCATATTGGGCAATACTTTTTGGGCTGTTTCAATAATCTGGGGCAAATTCTTTCTAATCGGTTTTTGGTCTTCCCCATTAAATAATAATATCAGTCCTGTCCTGTACTTTTCCTTTAATTTATCTACAATCAGCATTATATATTCTTTGAGTTCATCAGGCTTCTCAGGTGGATATCCAAAGCTGCCATAAGCATAAATGTTGTGAGCAAATACTTCATCGCCGTTCGGTGAGCTCCAATAAAACTCTCTATTCCTAACCAGTTCGTCTGAAATACCCCTTCTAAATGCTGCATACTTAAATCCAAATCCCCTATAAATTTGCGGCATCTGCTCACTCATTCCAAATGAATCTGGCAGATATCCTACCTTCATACAATTTCCAAGTTCTTTGGCTTTGCGGGTACCATAAAGCAGGTTTCTGATCAGGGACTCCCCTGATATCACCAGCGTATCTGGTTGAGTATACCATGGCCCGATGATTATTCTATTCTCTTTAGCAAGTTTTTTGATTCTATCCTCCATATCAGGCCTCATGGAGATATAATCTTCTATTATTGAAGTCTGCCCATCAAATATAAAGCATTTAAATTTCTCATCCTGCTCCAAATACTCAATGACTTCATCAAAATCATGAAGAGAGTAAATCATGGATTTTGATGATGTGAAATACCATTCTCTATCCCAATGAGTATGAGGGATTATACCTATCTTTAATCTTTTCATTTTGCCTCCTTATTACAAAGATAAGGGAACCATAAAGGATCCCTTAATAGATTTAAAATATGCTTTTAAAAAATGAATAAATAAGATTTTCTTAATTTCACATTTTGGTATTATTTGTTTTACTAAAATATTTCCAATTTCCCTTTTTTGATTAAATTATTTCTGTGAAATACATTGATAACAGCAATCAAGATAGAGCCTACGGCTAGTCCTATAATATATGCAACCTTCCCGTGAATCAATGGCCATGCCCATACTGCAGATTCCGGGAACCATTGGACTGCACCTAATGCAATGGCTGTAACCGACCCTATAATCGAGCAAATAACATATAATGGAATTGTAAATGAAGGTCTTTCTAATGCAAAGGGAATTGCGCCTTCTGAAATTCCCATAAATGCCAAGAATATGGATGTTTTCCCCGCCTCATGAAATTGCTTGTCATATACCCTTCTGCCTACCAGCTTTTTATCAATAAGAGCACTTAATCCCAGCCCTATTGAAGGAGTAACAATGGCCAATACTCTTGCAGTGATAGGAAGAGTTTTCTCCATCGTGAATGCTGTAGCAACAAATCCGGCTGCTTTGTTGACAGGCCCTCCTAAATCAAATGCTGTTGCAGCGGAAAGTATTACTGCATATACCATTTCTCCTGCTTTTCCTGCAGATTGAAGTATGTTTTTAATACCGTTGTTTATAGATCCGCCAATTGGTGTTACTACATATACCATTACTATGTATGTAAAAAGTGCTGTCAATAATGGAACCAAAAAAGTAGTTTTAAATGCCAGCCAATTGTGTGATACTTTTATCTTTTCATTCAACCATTTAACAAAATATCCAACTGCAAAGGCTATTATGACTCCGCCTAAAAACCCCGAAGCAACTGGTGTCTTTGCTACCCATTTTCCATCTGTCAATTTCATTATGGCAACCGGATTATTTGCTACATAACCGCCGATAAACCCGGCAAGCAGAGCTGTTTTTCCGCCTATTGAATTGGCAGTAAATGCTGCAAACATAGGTACTGCAAATCCGAATAATGTAAATCCAAAGCTTGCCATTGTATTTGACAGCCTTAGCAGTGATTCGTTAAATCCCGTAAACTGTCCTGAATTCAATGCATCTACAATAGATAATGAAGGATCAATTCCTAATATGACATAAGGTATAATTTGTGAAAATGCGCCAATAAGTCCACCCATGATTAATATTGGTATCATATATGATATCCCTGTCATTATGTGCTTACTTATTTCGGTCCATGCAGATTGCTTCCCACTCTTTGAGGTTACCTGCCCAGTGGATTTATGAACTATGGGCTTGTCATCTGACGAACCTACGGTTCTCTTTGTAATTGCCATTTTAAATTTCCCCCTTTTCTTATGTGAAATAGTAAATTAAATATTATTGCAGGAAGGCATCCTATAGTGCTTAAAAACTCATTATTTAAATCCTAAATCTTCTTCAATTTCCTCTAAAACACCCTTTGGGTTTTTAATTAATTCTCGTAATTCGACTTCATATATCTCATATCCTTCAAACCTATCCATTCCCTCAGGTGTAATAGCTACTGAATGAATTATTATATCTGCTTGTGCAATATCATCTGATGTAAGTTTGTTTTTAATGCCGTCTGACCCTTGAGTTTCAACCTTAACATCGTAACCCTTTTCTTTTGCTGCCTTTTCTAATGCTTCGGCAGCCATAAATGTATGAGCAAGTCCCATTGTGCAAGCACATAACCCTACAAGTTTTCTTGCCATGTTTGTTTCACCTCCCATCTTAATAAATTATATATATATGAATTGCTTATATTAGAAGCATATAGAGTCTTAGGAGTTTAAAGCATCATTAATCAATTCATATATCACATCAATATCATTTGATTCATTCAAAATAGCTTTAAAATTATCATCGATAAGCTTTCTGGATATCTTCGACAACATGGTTAGATGAATATTTTCTTTATTATACTTTGGAGTTAAGAAAGATATTATCAGTTTTATATTTTCCCCGCCCCAATCAATACTATTTTTTGATTTTACAACTAGCACCACTGGAAAATTTATTGACAATGACTTTGCATGTGGTATTGCTAATGTATCATCAATTGCCGTATTAAACTCTTTTTCTCTACCCCATAAATCTTCTAATGTTTGCTTTTTATCTTTAGATATACCTAACTCACTAGCTTTACCGGCAATGAAATCCATAGCATCTTCCTTGTTTTTTAAATTTGCATTTAAAAATATGTAATTTTTATTGAAAATGTCCAATTTTAATTCTCCTTTAATCATCATAAATTCTTCAACTGTTTAATAATAATTATAGCAATTAAAAATCGTTTTATTTTTCTAAATTTTACCGCTATATCGGTAAAATTTCGCTATTGATTGCAATAGTTTGTTTTTCTGCACTTATAATTTTAAATTTAAGACCACATGACCAGGAAATACTTTAATAAGCACATTTTTGAACAATTTTTTTGCATATTTTTTCCCTACTGCAGAAACCTATAAACTATATATACCAAGCTTTTTTATGACAAAGGAGTAGTTGTAAAAATGCAAGTGCTGTTTCATACTTTATTTATGGAGAAAAGGGTGTAGGCTTCACTTCTTTTGGTTCATACACGGAAAGTTATAGCTTTTTAAAAGTGCTCCAAGATTACCAAGGATAATCAATATTCCTCCAATCCAAAAGAGCCAAATAAGGGGCCTCGTAGTATAATTTACAGCTTTTACTGCAGATAATGATAATTCGCTGTCAACTGGTGAAAGTATTATATCTGAGCCAATAGTGTGAATAATTGTGCTGCTTTCCTTATTAAGATCGGCGCCATCTATCATTGCACCATAACCCAGATTTGTTAAACTGCCATCAGTGGCTAAAATTGTTCCCTGTTTACTTAAAGCAGTTGAGGTGATAACACCAAGTATAAGAAGTATAACCCCAATATGGGCCATTGCAGCAGAAGAGTCCTTTATCATTTTTATGCGCAGTTTGGGCTTTGTTCTTAAAATATTTACCATCCAAAGCACTAGTGGTATCAAAAACACCCATAACACCAGCATCCATGTTAACGAAGTGAATTTCATAATTAAGCATATTGCCGCAGTTATTATGGCACTAATAAATAATATCTCAAAACAATTTTCTTTGAACCTGACATAGTATTGTGCTATAAAAAGAATTACAAGTACCATTGAAAAGATCAGAGCAGAATAATTAAAGAAAGCCATGGGGACAGCAACCCCTGAAATAAGGGGAAATATGGTTCCTAAAAATATCAGTACTGCAAAGGCATATAAATTTACATTTAATATTGAAAGTATTGAAATGCCTGTACTCCTCCTGCTGGCATCACCTTTCTTTGCTTTTGACAGGCTAAAGTATAATATTATCATAACCAGTACAGCTAAAAAAATAAGCAATGGGATGCTCAAGGATGAAACTGTATATGAATGTACCGATTTGTCCTTCAGTATGCCGCTTCGTGCAAGAAAGGTACCAAAGGCTGCCATCACAAAGGGCAGCATATATCTAACCCTGCTCCCCGGTTTTGATGCTAAGCGCCCTTCATGGCAGATACCTGCTAAAAGAAGCCATGGAATGAGGGCAGCATTTTCAATCGGATCCCATGCCCAGTATCCACCCCAGCCCAGCGCCCGGTATGCCCATATGCTTCCTGTAAAAATCCCAAGTCCTAAGAAAAACCACCCCATAAGAGCCCACTTTCTAAGCATTAACTTCTCACAGCTGTCTTCAATTTCAGGTCCAACACACAAGCCTATTGAAAACAGCACCGCCATTGATGAGTAGCCTATGAATACTAGGGGCGGATGTACTACCATCCATGGATCCTGAAGAGCTGTATTGAGTCCTAACCCTTCTACCTGAAGGTAGTTCATCGTTTTGAAGGGCCGGCTTAAAATCGCCATCACCATTATACTCATATTGATAACAGAAAAACCGATAAAAGCCGATATGTTTTTAAACCCCCTCTTATCAAGCCCTCTTAAAAACACAAATCCTATCCACGAATTTATTACAGCCCACAATAAAAATGACCCTTCCTGTCCTGCCCATAATGCCGACACAAGATAAGCTGGAGCTAAATTAGTGGAAGTATGTTCATATACATATGCATAGTGAAAATCATGTGCCACCTGATAATATATAAGCAAAATCATATCAAAGGTTATAAGCACCGCCGACACTGATGAAAAAATATTTACCCACTTGCTTAAAGTCTGCTTTTTATATGAAAATATGCCTGTTATGACAGCCATCAGGTATGCAAAGGCCGACATGGCAAATATAAGCCCCCCTATATTTATCATCAATCTCATCTCCCAGCACCATGAAGTTTACCTGTACCTTCATGACAGGCACTGCATTTTCTTATAAAGTCTGGTCTGCCATACAGCTGCACAGGTATTACGTTGTCAAGTGGCAGAGTTGAAGGCCACTCGCTGTGGGCGCTGTTATGACACGATATACATTTTATTTCTCCGTTCATATCATCAGGGCCATTGACTAAATATGAGCTGCGGTATAGCATACCTATATTCACTGCATAGTCTGCCCCATGGCATGCCCCGCAGTCAGGTTCATCGAGCCATGGTCTTCGTCCATTTAAAATAGTCTGTGAAACATTTTCCATACTCCCATGGCATTTGCTGTCAGCACATGTTATACCATTTGCTGCCATAACGCCTCTATTACATTTAGTTACTTCACCGGGATGGCAGTTATAGCACTGGTTTGCAAGCTTTGACATACCCATCCTCGATGAATGGAAACCATGTATGGCCTGTGAAAGAGCCGGCAGTCCATCCTTCCCTGGTGCATTTAAAACGTTGTCGCTGTGACATTCATTACACCTGTGACGTTTACCCTGTGTTAAATCGGTATATAACTTTGTCCCATTACTTCCATCATGTGCCATTANNCCTTCCCGCTTGAGCTGTCCTTTACAGTTATTTTTACGGTCTGGTATGGGTTTACCTGCTTTTGCCCGTCATTGTAAGGTACAACGGGTATGGCTGTTACCTCAAAGTATTTTTTATCACTTGAAAGTTTAAGCACCCCTTTTAGCTTGTTTCCTGTAATCCCCACATTTGGTGCAATATCATATCCGTAATCCTTAGCATATTCCCAAAAGTTAACCTTGTCGGCAGAAGACGTGTTGTCATTTACCTCGTATTCCAAAGTGATACCTGAGGTTATCAGTTCTGCCTTATCCTTACCCTTTTCGAACACCTGCACACCAAGATTGTTGCCAGGAGGAAGGATTAAAAAAGCCGAATAATCCGGTTGTATGCAGTGCATCCCAGTATCATTGTTAGCTAAAATCACATACTCTCCCCCTGATGGCTTGAATGAAGATTGAGTAGATTTTACATAATATGATACCCCCCAAAGTAAACCTATGCATACCAGCAATGCTGCCCCAATCCTTAAAGCCTTTTTACGGACTAAAATTATAATACTCCTGCTTATATGAAACACCCCTTATAAATCAGTATTAGCCAGAAAATACATTTCATCATATATATATTCACATATCCATTCATATATTCAGAATAAGAAAGCTATCAAAGCAGGCACCCATTACTCCCTGAGAACGATTGAGGACGGTTAATTGCTTACCATTTGAAAAAACTCTTAACCGTCTTACTATTTTGTTAGAAAAGCTATGATACTTACTCTATTCCCTGCAGCTCTGTTTACGCTGTGTAAATGTCACCACACCCCCTACCAAAATTTAGGTCTGGTTTTCTTTTAAAAAAATGTACCCTTGATATGTTCCCATGAACATATCAAGGGCTAAGACCGAGTGAACAAATTTACTTTCATTTTACGAGAGCAGTATTTTCAAGCCTTCCAGAACCTTACTTTATCAATTACATACATCTCCATTTCCCTATCTGCCAAGACCGGTAATATCCCGGCACAGGCCTTTCAGATCATGAATTTTAGGAAACTTCACATTCAATTGAATTTGGAGCCGCTTTAAAATACGTCCGGGCATTGTTTGAGAAACATTAAGTTTCGTCTCAGCATCCTTTCTGGAAATCTCGTCTTTCTCTCCACTTTTTGTCATTCAAGTTTTGCTAAATTATTTAATGAACTGTTTTCGGTATTTCATCGGAGATGTTCCTTTTTTCAGGCAGAATTGTTTGGAAAAGCAGGAAAAAGAATTAAAACCAACCATATATCCGATTTCGGTAACGCTCATATGACTTTTGCATAATAAGTCACAAGCTTTTTCAATACGAAAATTCAGAAGATACTGCTTTGGGCTGATTCCTGTTTCCTTTTTGAACAATCTATAGATATATGTGCGATCGAGATTAAATTCATCCGCAACACTTTGAATCGAAATATTGTTCGCATACTGTGCATAAATATACTTAATTATTTTTTCTAAACGCTGCCTGTGGATTGTTTTTGATTCAAGCAATATGCTGTTTCTTTTTTCAGCGAGTGTACCAAAGAACTGATATAAATATCCAAGTGCTGTATAATAATCAGATTTGGTACAGCGCTCATAAATTTGCTGGAAGCATCTTAGAACCGCATCATCTTTATCGTAGTGAAGTACAAAGTTGTCATAAGAAAGGCCGCATTCCTCTAAAATAGATTTTACCATAGAACCCTTTATACCAACCCAGCAGTAACTCCACGGATTTTCTGGAAATGGATAATATTTATTTGCTGTATTAGGCGGAATTAGAAAAATATCTCCGGCTGTTATGTGGCGCTTATCATCGTGTAATATTAAAAAGCCTTCACCACTTACGCAATAGTGCAATAAGAAATAGTCGATGGGAATAAATTCAAATGGCTTGTCAGACTGGCATACTTCAAATCCGGACTCATAGAGGTAGAGGTCATGTCCATGGTAGCGCTTCATAAAAATCACGCCAGCCTTATCACGATATTTATTTACTATATTATTTATAAAGCATTGCTCCCTTCTTACAAATTTTGCTGCAAATTATCCATTTAAAATTTAAAATAAAAAATGAATATATATTTATACATAGATTAAAATAATTTGGAACTTTTTAGCTGTCAAAATTACTATCACTGCTTTTTAAAAGATATCAGAAATTATTTTACACTAAAAATTGCACTTCGTAAAGCCGCTATTCTATAGCAATCAATGAACGACGGTACAGTATTTATAATTTTATAAATAATCAAAATCAACAAAATGATATGTTTTATCAACAAATTATATAGCCTATAATTATGCAAAGAAACTAAGATATATATATTAGTTGTACAACTTATCAAAAAAATATAAAAAGGGAGATGTCCTTATGGAAAATACAAACCGAAGAGCAAAGCTAGGTTCTCTATCATTGCTAATGTTGACCTTTTCAGCCGTATTTAGTTTTCCTAGTCTTATCGATAATACAGTAGCAATTGGTTTGTCGGCACTGCCGGGATACCTATTCGCCACAATATTTTATTTTCTTCCGTATTCTTTGATGGTTGCAGAGTTTACATCTGCAAATGCAGAAAGTGAATCCGGTATCCATCAATGGATTTCAAGCGCACTTGGTCCTAAATGGGGCTTCTTAGGTGCATGGTCATATTTTTTTGTTAACTTGTTTTTTTTCTGCTCACTGGTTCCAAAAACTCTAATCTATTCATCATATTTCATTCTTGGCAACAATATATTTGATGGCAATAATATGGTAATCGTATCCTCTATTGTATCTATTATCGTATTTTGGATTGCAACCTTTATCTGTATCAAAGGCATTGACTGGATATCAAAGGTAACTAATGTTGCTGGTCTTGCTAAAATTGGCATTGGTATTTTATTTATTGTCTCCGCGTTTATTATTGTATTTGGACTTGGTGATAAACCAGCACAACAATTTAATGCAAGCACTCTGGCACCAAAATTTGACTGGACATTCTTCATGGTAATGGCATGGGTATTCCAGGCTGTCGGCGGCGCAGAAAGTATCGGCTGCTACGTTAAAGATATTAAGGGCGGTAATAAAGCATTTGTGCATACCATGATAACTTCCAGCCTTGTAATCGGCGGTGTGTATGCATTGGGTGTAGTTGCAATTGGCCTTGTTGTTCCTTCAAATGTATTATCTAATAACTTCTCTAACGGTATTTTCGATGCATTCTATATCATTGGCGAGCGTTTTGGCATGGGTGGTATTGTTAGAAGGTTCGTTGGTTTTGTTATGCTGCTCTGCAACTTAGGCTCTTTAATGGTTTGGACTGCTGCTCCTGTAAAGGTTCTTTTCTCAGAAATTCCAGAAGGCATTTTTGGGTCTTGGGTTGTTAAGACTGATGATAAGGGCACTCCTTATAATGCACTGATTCTTCAGGCTGTTGTGGTCAGCATTATGCTGTTGATTCCAGCACTTGGTGTAAATTCTATGAACAGTTTCCTTGAAACTTTAACCAACATGACCGCATCTACTGCATTGATTCCTATGCTGTTCTTCTTTGCGGCATACATTGTTCTAAGATGGAAAAAAGATGATATGCCCCGCGCTTTCAGACTGGGAAACCGTAAATTCGGTATCGCAGCTGGTATTACTTTGTTTTGCATGTTCTTGTTTGTATTCTTTATGTCTACAGTTCCAGAGCCGTCTACTATGATTGCACAGCTGAATGGCACACTTGAAAAAGGCGTAACAAAGCCGATTAATATGCTAGTCTATAATATTATAGGTCTAGTTGTGTTCCTTGGATTTGCAGTTATTTGCTGGAATAGATATGAGAAGAAAAGCAAAAAAATTGCTTAAGCAAATATTTCGGATAAGAACGAAAAAGAATAATTTGAAATAGGCTTAATTATAACGAAGGGGTGAAATGCATATGAAAACATGGGAAAATATTTCGCAAGACTGTATAAATCGGTTACCGGCTCGTGCACATTTTCTGAGCTTTCCGAATAAAAATGCAGCCGATCGAAAGGATAACTGCTATACACATGCTTTTAAAAATTTGAACGGTCAATGGAAGTTTATGTTCCTTGATGCACCAGAATACAGTCCTGAAAATTTCTATAAAAGCGATTTCAATGTAGCTGATATGAATAACATTGTAGTGCCGGGAAACTGGCAGATGCAAGGCTATGGAAAGATGCACTATTCAGATTTGTGGTACAACTTTCCAATTAATCCGCCGTATGTACCAACCGAAAATCCTACCGGTATTTATAAAAGGACTTTCACAATCGGACAGGATTTTGCGGACAAGAAAATCATCCTACGCTTTTGCGGAGTAGACTCTGCCTACCATGTATGGGTAAACGGCGAATTCGTTGGCTACAGTAAAGGTGCAAGAAACGAAGCTGAATTTGATATATCCGACATCGCGGTTATCGGTCAAAATGATATTACAGTGCGAGTATATCAGTGGTCGGATGGAACTTACCTTGAAGATCAGGATATGTGGTGGCTCAGCGGCATTTATCGTGATGTAGAACTTATTGGCCTTCCGCAAAACGGCATTTATGACTATAAAGTAGTAACAGAGTTAGACGATGCCTGTAAAAATGCGGTTTTACATGTCAGTGGTAGGTTCTCGAAAGCGGATGGACAAGTCGTTAATGCTGCACTTTATGATGACAACGGCAATCTTATATTTGAAAAAAGCACTGCAGCTAGCGAAGATCATTTTGAGCTGAGCGAGAACGTGGAAAATCCTAAAAAATGGTCTGCAGAGCGCCCAAATCTGTACAAGTTGTATCTGACAACAGAAAAAGATGGAAAGATAATTGAAGTCATTCCACAAAATATCGGTTTCCGCAATATCGTCCTCCACGGTGACACGTTCCTTGTCAACGGCGTTGCAATTAAGCTCAAAGGTGTGAACCGTCATGACTTTAATCCAAAAAACGGACGTGTAGTTGCAAAAGAAGAAATTGAAAAAGATATTATCCTGATGAAGCAACATAATATCAATGCAATCAGAACATCGCATTATCCAAATTCATACTATCTATATGATCTGTGCGATGAATACGGTATGTACCTTATTGCGGAGACTGATTTGGAATGCCACGGCTTTGAACTGACCGGCAATTACAAGTGGATTACAGATGATCCGTCATGGGAACTCGCATATGTCAGCCGTATGGTGCGTATGATCGAGAGGGAGAAAAATCACCCATCGATTCTGATGTGGTCTCTTGGCAATGAATCAGATTTTGGTTGCAATTTCCGCGCTATGGCAAAAAAGGCCAAGGAAATGGATCCAACAAGATTAATTCATTATGAGGGTGATTTCGAGACTGAAGTTGTTGATGTATACAGCACAATGTACACTTGGCTTGAAAACGATAAGAAGCCATACCTCATGAAGGATATCATTGAAAAAAGTAAAAAACCGCATGTGCATTGCGAGTATTGCCATGCCATGGGAAATGGTCCAGGAAACCTGAAGGAATACCAGGATCTCACATATGCACACGATAAGTTGCAGGGTGGCTTTATTTGGGAATGGTTCGATCACGGTATCTATACTGAAACAGAAAATGGTGAAGTTTATTATCGTTACGGTGGCGATTTTGGAGATGATCCGAGCAATAAAACTTTCTGCATTGACGGCCTGTTGATGCCAAATCGTCAGCCTTCTCCAGGATTGCTGGAATATAAGAAAGTTATTGAACCAATTACAACTACTGCTGTTGACCTTGAAAAAGGAATTTTCCATTTAATCAGCAGATACGATTTCGCCGATTTGAATTGCTTTGAACTTGTTTATTCGATAATGG
>DHEX01000060.1:0-622 GCA_002400085.1 Clostridiaceae bacterium UBA4839
AAATGTCAGAGAAGCTTAGTGTATTTCGTTTGTTTGAGCGATTAGCGAGTTTAACGAAATCTCTTAGCTTGTCTGGCATTTTAATTCTTAGAGCTTCTTTGTGAACGGTAAAGTGAATGGAATATATTTTTCTTATCTCAGCGGTGAATTAAATCTATACTATAAATTGCAGCTATTCAACTATATTTTTAAATTGGCTATAATACATGCCATAGTAAATTCCTTTTTGGCTAATTAAACTATCATGGTTGCCCTTTTCCTTTATCCTTCCATCATCTATTACCATGATAGTATCTGCATGGCGGATAGTGCTGAGTCTGTGAGCAATAATAAAGCTGGTTCTGCCCTCCATAAGCTTAATCATTGCCTCTTGTATATGAAGTTCTGTACGTGTATCAACATTGCTTGTAGCCTCATCTAAAATAAGTATAGATGGATTTGATAAAATAGCTCTGGCTATAGCCAAAAGCTGCCTTTGCCCTTGGCTTAAGTTGCTTCCGCTTTCTGATAAAACTGTATCATATCCTTTTGGCAGACGCCTAATGAACACATCTGCATTAGCCATAACTGCTGCATTCATTATTTCCTCATCAGTTGCATCAAGCTTTCCATACCTTATATT
>DHEX01000060.1:646-29150 GCA_002400085.1 Clostridiaceae bacterium UBA4839
GATACATCATAAAATCTTGTGAGAAGATTTACTATAGTAGTTTTACCAGCTCCTGTTGGCCCAACCAATGCAATAGTACTTCCTTCCTTTACATCAAAGCTAATGTTCTTAATTATAAGATTATCCTTATTATAGCCAAAGGATACATTTTCAAAAACCACATGTCCCCTTGGATTTGATAGTTCTTTAGCATCATGAGCATCGTGAGACTCCTCTTTTTCATCAATAATTTCAAATACTCTTTCCGCACCAGCTACAGCAGACTGCAGTGTGTTAAATACATTAGCCATATCATTTAATGGCCTTGAAAACTGCCTTGAATAGTTCAAAAAGCTGGCTATAACTCCAACAGAAATATTTCCCTTTACTGCAAGCACTCCTCCAACAGCTGCAACTACAGCAAAGCCAATATTGTTAATAACATTCATCATTGGCATAAGAAACCCTGACCATATCTGCGCCTTTATGCCTACTTTACTAAGCTTTAAATTAATATCACTAAATTCCTCTATTGCTTTATTTTCGTGGTTAAATGCCTTAACTATATTAATTCCTGATATGGTTTCTTCTATATGCCCATTTAATTTTCCAAGTTCCTCCTGCTGGGATTTAAACAAAACCTTAGTTTTTTTAGCAATAGTTCGTGTTAGCAAAAATACAAGAGGTACAGTTATAACACTGGCTAAAGTTAAAATTGGGCTGAGTAGCAGCATCATTACTACAGAGCCGGCAAGCATAATTGCCCCAGACATCAGCTGCACCATAGATTGGGACACAGTACTGCTTATCTCTTCAATATCATTAGTTAATCTGCTCATTATATCTCCATGGGTATGAGTATCAAAGAAAGATATAGGAAGCTTTTGAAGCTTTCCAAAAAGGCCGCCTCTAAGACTTTTTACCATTCTTTGAGAAACCCCTGCCATAAGCCATCCTTGAAGAAAATTAATAACTGCATCTGCAATATATACTGTGATAAGAGTTATAACCATTATCTTTAGCATTTCAAAATTTACAGCTCCGCTTTTAGGGGATATAGCATCTATGGATTTTCCTATAAAATAGGGAATTGATAAACCTATGCCTGCATCCATTATTACAAAAATAAATATCAGTATTAATAGCTTTTTATCTTTTTTAAAATACTCCATGAGCCTTCGCATGGTGCCTTTAAAATCTTTTGGCTTAACAACCGGCCCCATCCTTCGCCCTCCAAATCCTCCCCTGCCTGGGCCACCTGAAAAGCCTCTCATATTCCCAATTGGAGTGTTGCTGTTTTTTATATTCTCTTTTGCCATTTATATCACCTCACTGCCAATTTGGGAACGGAATATATCCTTATAAACTTCGCATTTTTTCAAAAGCTCTTCGTGCTTTCCAATTCCAGCTATTTTCCCATTATCAAGGACTATTATTTTATCAGCATCCATAACTGAAGTTATACGCTGGGCAATTACAATACAAGTAAGATCCTTTGAATATTCCTTTAGTGCCTTTTTTATTTTCATCTCTGTAGTTACATCTACAGCACTTGTACAGTCATCCAAAATCAATATTTCTGGCTTTTTTATAAGAGCTCTGGCAATAGAAACCCGCTGTTTTTGACCTCCTGATAAATTTACTCCTCCCTGTCCCAAAAATGTATTATACCCTTCTGGCAAGGAAGAAATAAACTCATGGGCCTCTGCGATCTTTGATACTTCTTCTATTTCATCCATTGATGCATCTTCTTTGCCCCATTTTATATTATCTTTAATTGTTCCTGAAAATAATACTATCGTTTGATGAACTACTGCTATCTTATTTCTTAACTCCTTTATGTCCATATCTTTTATATTTACGTTATTTACTTTTATACAGCCATCTGTTACATCATAAAAACGACAAAGAAGATTAACTAAGGTACTTTTTCCTGAGCCTGTGGAACCTATAATTCCAACTGTTTCTCCGCTTTTACAGGTGAAGCTGACATTTTTAAGCACTGGCTCACCTGATGCCCCCGCATAAGAAAAATATACATTTTCAAAGTCTATTTTCCCTTTTGTATTAAATGTATCTATAGGTTTTTCTATAACATTTATGCTGTCTTCTTGATTTAACACTTCTCCTATACGTTCAGCAGAAGCCCTTGCTTTTACAAACATTGTTAAAACATGAGAAATCATCATTAAAGAAAATTGTATTTGAGTCATATAATTTATAAAAGCAATTATCTGTCCTACCTGCATATTTCCACTGTTTACCTTACCTCCTCCTATCCATAAAATAGCTGCTATGCCTAAGTTTATAGTAAGGATTACGTTAGGTGAAAAAAAAACATTTACACGAAGGGCGGAAATTGACACATCTTTTAGCTCTTCATTAGACTTTTCAAAACGTTCCACCTCATATTTAAATCTATTAAATGCTTTAACTACTCTAACTCCTGACAAGTACTCTCTCATTGTGCTGTTTATTTTATCAATTGCTTTTTGAGTTTTTGTAAAAAAAGGATAACTTATATTTATATTCATGTATATAAGAAGGCTTATTATAGGAACTACTATTAAAAAAACTATAGACATACTCAAATTTAATCTTATAGCCATTATAATACTTCCTATACATAATAATGGGGCTTTTACAAAAATTCTCATAAGACCATTAACAAAATTTTGCACCTGTGTTACATCATTAGTAAGCCTTGTAACCAGCGATGCAGTACCAAATTTATCTATATTTTCAATAGAAAGTTTTTGTATTTTTTTAAAAAGGTCTGATCTAAGGTCAGCTCCAAATTTTTGCGATACATTACTTGATATAATATTTCTACTTACTGCTGCAAGTGCTCCTACCCCTGTCACCATAAGCATCTTAGCTCCCATGCTTATTATATAATCCATTTGCTTTTCTTTAACGCCAACATCAATTATCTTGGCCATTATTGTTGGCTGCAAAAGGTCGCAAGCAGCCTCAACCGTGAGGCATGCAATTGCAAGGCAAAAGGGCTTCCAGTAATTTTTAATATACTTTTTTGAATAATTCATTTGTCCACCCCTTCAATACATGTATAGCTTATTTATTATACTCATTATTTATTATACTCGTTATCATAATCATCTAACAAATCATAATTAAAAAAAATATATTAATTGCCTGTTCAATTATTATATTGCCCGTGTTATAATGTTTTTGGCATAGTATATATGGTTATACTTAGCTGTTATATAAAATAATGTTATATGTTATATATAGGGGGGAATGTAAATGATAAGCTTTGAAACTCCACTTAAAAAGCTAAAACATGAAGTTTTAAAAAATGTTGTTCTTCTGGCTAAAGACAATAATTTAACCAAAGAAGAATTAATGAACATTCAATATAAGGTAATACCTGGTGATAAACCTCAATATAGATGCTGCGTTTTTAAAGAAAGAGCCATTGTTTATGAAAGAACGAAGCTTGCAGCAGGATATCTTTCAGATGGCAATGGAATAAATAAACAGCTTAAAGATATAAAAGATGATAAACAAATAATATATGTAATAAGCTCTGCCTGCGATAGATGCCCAATTAATAAATATTCTGTTACGGAAGCCTGCAGAGGCTGTATAGCCCATGAATGCATGGAATCTTGCCCATCAGGAGCTATAACAAAAATAAATGGAAGAGCCTTTATAAATCAAGAAATATGCAAAGAATGCGGAATGTGTAAAAAAGTTTGTCCATATAATGCAATATCTGAAGTTATGAGACCTTGTAAAAAATCCTGTCCTACAGGAGCTCTTCATGTTGATGAGGAGGATAGACAAGCTGCTGTTGACAAAAATAAATGTATAAACTGTGGAGCCTGCATGGCAGGATGTCCTTTTGGCGCTATATCAGATAAAAGCTACATCGTTCCTGTGGTAAATGCACTTATGGAAGGAAAGGATGTATATGCTGTTGCAGCTCCGTCTATTGCAGGGCAGTTTGGCCCAAAGGTATCTGTTGGTCAAATTAAAGATGCTTTTTTAAAGACAGGATTTAAGGACATGGTAGAGGCAGCCTGTGGTGCTGATGCTGTTGCCGTCCACGAAGCAGAAGAATTAAAAGAAAGGCTAAAGAGGGGCGATAAATTTATGACTTCCTCCTGCTGCCCCGCATTTGTTTCTTATGTTGAAATGAATTTCCCGGAACTTAAAGGTATGATTTCAGAAACAGTATCCCCTATGATTGCAACAGCAAGACTTATAAAAAAGAATCATCCCGATTCCATGGTAATTTTTGTTGGTCCATGTACAGCAAAAAAAAGTGAAATTAAAAAACCAAATCTTGCTAAAGCAGTTGATTATGTTCTTACATTTGAAGAAATATCTGCACTATTTGATGCTTTTGAAATTGATTTTCAAAATTGCAGTGATCTTCCTGTCAGCGATGCCACATTATCAGCAAGAGGCTTTGCTCAATCAGGGGGATTATCAAATGCTATAGCATTAGCTGCAAAAGAAATAGGCGTTGATTTGAAACCTGTAAAAATAAATGGTCAAAGTGAACTTAAAAAGACACTTTTATTAGCAAAGGTTGGAAGACTTGATGGAAACTTTATTGAGGGCATGATGTGCGAAGGCGGATGCTTAGACGGTCCGGCAGTTTTATGGTCATCAAGAAAAACTGCTGCCCCATTTAAAGCATTCTCGCAGAAATCAGAAGGTAAATCTCCTTTTGACAATAAGATGTTAGAAGAGTTTAGAGATGTAAATTTAAACAGATCAAGTGATTCTTAGAAGGATCACTCTAGAGACGTACACCCGTTAGATATTACAAATGGCATCCAGCGGCTAAGGTGATTCTTAGGCTCAGATGAAGTTTGCTTATAAGATACCTTCCTCCAATCTGAGCCTGAGCCTTAGAAGAGCCGATCCAGGGGCGTAGCAGCCGTAATACCCTCATCCTCTCCTTATGTGGAGGATAACAAATGCTGCATCACTGGATAAGTTCTTCACTTTTTGTTAAAATTTTAATTATGATACTTGTTCTAAAAAATCTTTCATAGATAAAGAATATTGAATTTCTTTTGATAGCTCTTTATCTTCTGTAAAGCCTAATTTTTTAAATGCCCTTTTCGAATATTCATTATTAAAATTAATTTTTGCAATGACTTCATCCACTCTCCACTCAAAAAATGCATGTTTTAACCCTTCTGCAATTGCATTTGTACCAAAACCCTTATTCCATTTTTCTCTATCTCCAATTACGATTACCATTTCTGCTCTTTTTCCTTTGGGAACAAGCCTTAAAAATCCAATAGGTTCTTTCTCACTGGTTGTAACCATGAAAAAGCTCCCATTTTGATTAAATAAATGTGTAAGAATAGGCATATTAATTCTATATATTATTTCTCTAATGCTTTCACAAACATTTTGCCCTTCGTTTAAATATTTAGTTACTTCATCATCCTCTAACCAATCAATTATTTTCCATGCATCAGATGTAAAAACTTCTTGGCGAAGCTCTACACTATTATCAACCATTACTACAACCCTCCCTATATAAATAAAAGCCCTATTATTTGCACTTTTATGCCAAATAATGGGTCTTAAATCAAACACATATAGATGATAACATAATATATCATTTTAGTGAAATGTTGTAAGTAAGATTTAATTGCCTTTACTCATGTTTACATAAGGATATCGGTTGAAAAATGCCTTTCCCTCATGAATTCTCCATAACCAGTATATTTATTTATAGACAAACTCCATCTGAGTCTAAAAATCACCTTATCCGATGGCTATCATCATGCAGAGGCCACAGAATGGAATTACTACTGGGTATTAGCACCATTCCCGCTCTCACAAATTCTGCTCGTTCATCAACAGAACAGTCAAGACCGTTCCCTGCTATAAATCAAACAAGTCAATTGATGAATCAAATATAATATCCTCGTCACAGAAAGCTACAGATATTGCATCAATGGCTTCCTTAGTATTAGGCACTATCCATGCCCTCTTTGCTTCATTCCATCTGCTGCCTTTTACTTTTTTGATTGCTGAAACCTTATCGTGGCCATAACTAAAGCTTACCATTATATAGTTACCATCACCTTTTTTAATTGTAACCGCCATTATTATTACCCCCCATTAAATTTTAGCCGGCATAAACCTAATGTAAATATTTTTATTCCACCATTCCTGAAACTATTTGCATCAGTAAAATACTATAATCCCAAATGCTTATCCCTTCTTTTATAAAACTTATCCTTTTATCAAATCTAATATCAATTAACTGTCTTAACTCGATTAATTCCTTATCTGTTAATCCATTGTTGTTTATTCTTAAACCCATTTCAATAACTTCAAACATTTGCTGTCTTTCTGCTTCAACCATTGCAAGTTTTTCATCATAACAATTTCTTGAATCATCAATAGCAATTGGCACTGCGATTGCATCCACCTGGACATTCTTAAAACCTGTTTCTTCAAATAATTTGGGCAATCCTACAGGATCTGGCCAATACTTTCCAATATTATTTTTTTTATCAATATCTTCAGTCCCTTTAAAAAGTTTATCGAGCAGCTCTTTCTCACGCTCACATTGTTTTAGAGATATATCAGTTTCTGTTTTTATGTACTTATCTGGTCTTGCATACATTACATTTACTCTCCCATTTGACCTGCATATCCTTTTCTGCTCCAATAAGAATTCCCTATTTGGTACATGTTCAATTACAGTATGAGAAATGCAAGAATCTACTGAATTATTTTCTAAAGGTAGTTTTAATGCATCTCCCTCATAATAACATATATTATTTAGACCTTGAATTGCAGCCTTTTCTTTAGCATAATTTATAAAATTTGAATCCCTGTCTATTCCAATAATTTGTGATTTTTGGTCAAGCCACTTGGACAATTTTCTGGTAATAGTTCCTGGACCGCAACCAATATCAACTATAGTCATTCCTTCTTTAAGCCCAAGCAAATTTAGAAATAACTCCTTCCTGTCATCTCTAAATCTCATTTCTCTGCTTAAATCAAGATTTAAAATGCCCTGAATATTTTCAGACCAAATTGTATTCACATTATTCACCCCCCATAAAAGTTTCAGCCTCTTATCGCTTACTGCAAATATCACAGCCATATACTTCAATCATCATTATTGCATATTAATTTACCAATATGAATCAATTATTTTAATCACAATCCTTGATTTCCTTTATTCTACCAAATATATTGACTAATTTCTATTAAATTTTGTTCTTTTGTTTTTAAATCTCAGTTTACTTTGTTAGAGTATTTGATTTTAATTTAAGCCCATCCAATCCCTTGCCTTTTGCCTTGTTCACATAATGATATTTTTGATGCCTTAAACGCTTACATGGCCTAATTTAGGCATAGAAAAAGCCCTGAAGATATTATCTTCAAAGGCCTTACGCTCTCTAATTATCTACTATCTATAGATAGGATATTTCTTATTATATGCATTTTCATTTCATATGTTCCCTTAATTTTGTTTATAAGATTATTTTATACACATAACTTATTGAAAAGATCTGTACTATAATCTCTAATATCTGATATATTGAGCATATTATACTTTAGTTTAATATCTTCAAAATACTTTGCTATCAGCTCTTTTTCAATAATTCGATCTGAACTTTCATCATCTTTTAAATCTGCTCTGGTATGACTCCATGGCATTTCTGCATGAGTCATCTTTTCTAGTGTCTTTCCACTATAGCACCCAAAGTTCCTAATTACACTGTCTAAAATTTCCTCTTCTATCTTAGACAATTCTATACCTGTATAATCATACTCATTTTCCTCAATAGGATTATATCCATAGTTTTTATATTTATAATATACATTTCTATACACAGGCCCATGTACCCAAGCTTCACAATTATTATAGAATAAATATTCACCTGTAAAAGCTTTGAAAAAGCCCTGAGCATAGTACAATAATTTTTGCAATGCCAAAGGTGTTATATCTGAACAACTTGCCAAAAGATATTTTACAACATGGTCAATCTTATCCTCAGATCTGACAGTAATAGAATCATCTTTTTCAATTTCTGCTAATGCCTCATTACAACGCTTATATGCGACATCTGTTATAGCGTCTTTGTTTTCCTCTAGTACTTTTTTCATATACTTTGAGTCATTAAGGATTGTTTTTAAAATATCAGAATATTGTTTAGTAGGAATATCCCCATCCAAATATCTAGTAAGAGTACCTTCACCCCACCCTAATAACAAAGATAAAGGTCTTTTACCAATATTATACTTATCTAATATAAGCTTCATTTCTGAAACAGAAATCAATCCCTCTTTTTCCCTAAAAGCATTATCTAACATTTTAAGATTATAATCACGAATATCAGCTACAAATATTTCACTTCCACACTCACTACAAATTGCTACTTTCCCTATATACTCAATTTTTTTACCTTTGATGTTTTTTGTCATTTTCTTTTCTTTGATATAGTATTCTACCATATCGTGACACTTCTCACAAAATCCTAACATCTAGGTTACCTCCCTTTATTTAATCACCATTATTAGGCTATTTATTTAAACAAATATTCTATTGGCTTATTTCTTTTATGAAAAGATACAATAAACACAAAATCATCACCATTCTTTATTTGAGTCATATTAATTTTAATATATATATCAACATTTTCTAAAGTGCCCCAATAATCTAATTCTTGGCGCTTGCAAAATATGTATAATACTTCATGAGAAAATTCTTCATTATCATTATCAACCGCATAACAAAAATCATCATATTGAATACCTAATAGTATTTCTTTTTCTTTTTTTGTATCAATTTTATAATCCTCAATAAAATCTATATTTTCTCGTCTATTTTCATTTTGAGCAATCGCATATTTATCATCTAATATAGATTTTCTAAATTTAGCAAGATAGCTTTTTATTTCATCTGGAGTAAGATTTGTATATTTCTTAGTTTCTTTTTTAGTGCTACCCAAATTTTAATCTCTCCCTTCTCCTAGTATAATACGATTATACATTAATTATACCAAAGTTGCAATATATAAGTGTACCTATTGATACAATGCATTCATTTTATGTACCATGCATTAATAATTTTCATTAAAGTGATCAATATAAATCAACTTTCTGGCTTTTTCTATGCACGGTTTTATTTGGCGCTAAGTCATGACAGGCAAATCTTTTTGTGTATCTTCCAATTTCACTTCCATTTCTATAATTGAATCTTCATTTTCATCAACAATCTCTACTGATATCATGTCCACTATTGTACTGAACCTATCTTTTATTCCACCTACATCCCTATAAACACTATCTAACTCTTCCTTATTGTAGAAATTCCCTATAGTCATATGTGGCATAAATTCTACATTATTTAACCAGCTGGGTTTATACGCTTTAAGCATTCCTTCATATAATTTATCATGGAGTTTTTTTATTTTTTCAGCACCTTCTTTTACGCCTAAAAATAAATAATATCCTGAATCGTCATGAACTTTTATGACTTACCCCAAAATTAAATGGAAACTTTTCATTCCATTTAATGAGGCTACCAAATACTCCTGCAATTCTTCTTCGCTCATATTACTTTCAAAAGGAAAAATAATAGTTATATGTGGTCTTACATTATTTGTAAGCGGATCATATTTTTCTCTAATACTCTCAATTATATTGATGTTGCTAAACTGTGAAAATATCATTATACATCTTTTTTTAGTATTAGAGTTTTCAAGCTTTGTATAGCAACGTTCGTCAGCAGCTGCCATATTAAATACCCCCTTTTTTATTTTTGCTAGAAAATATTGATTGATCAAAAAGTTGCAGTATAGCTATAATTTCTTCAACGCACATTTCCCTGTTTTCAAAAAAGCCTGATGCTGTCTCTTTTCCACATATCATTGATTTCCTTTATTTACTGAATATGTTAACTAATTTCTATTAAATTTTATTCTTTTTAATACCTATTCCCCTTGTCAATATCTTAACTCCCATGGGCATAAAAAATACACCTGATTTAGGTGCATTTAAACTAAAACTCCTAGCAACTGAAGTCGTGGGGTTCTAGTGTATATTTAATTATTTAGTTGAAAGAGAAAAAAGGATATAAGGTCAGAGTGACCAAATATCCTCAAATATCAAGTGATTCTTAGACTCAGATGGAACTGCTTATAAGGAATACTTCTCCATCTGAGCCTTAGAAGAGCCGATCCAGGGGCGTAACAGCCGTTATTCCCTGCGTTAAGCGGAGAATTACGGCTGGTAGCCATCGGATAAATAATTATTTGTTAACTTTCTTGTTACTTTAATGTTTCTAATATCTCTAGTGCAGTGTTTTTATATTCATCGGCACTTCTTGCCCCGACAATAACCTGCCCTACAAAGTTTCCTTCGCTGTCAAGGAAAATTGTTACAGGATAGCCTTCTATTTTAGAAAGCAATTCATCCCTTATTTTATCATCAGGTAAAAGATTTAAAAAATTAATTTTCTTTTTTGCAACAATTAATTTAGCTTCATCCAAACCATCGTCCCCATTAACATCTCCAACCAGGCCAATGACACCAATTCCTTTGCTTGAAAGTTCATTGGAAAGCTTTTGAAGTTCCGGCAATTCCTTAATACATGGAGTACACATTGTTCCCCATATGTTCATTAAAATAAGTTTATTTTCCTTAAATACATCATCACTGTTATAAGTATCTCCTTCTATGTCCTTTAAAGAAAATTCAAGTTTCCCTAAAGCCATTATTGGATTATCAGATGCTGGCTTCGAAGTTGGTGATCCAGTGTTTGTTTTTGCAGCAGCATTTTCCGGCTTAGAGGCAGGTGGTTTTGCAGTTGAATTTTTTGTTGTATTATTTGATGCTGTTGAACCCGGTTGAGATGCAGGCTGCCCTGAGGTCCCTTGTGTTGAGCTATTTGAAGCTGCAGTGTCCTGTGTTGAATTGTCAGGAGCTGTGGTGCCTTGAGTGTTTTCTGAAGCATTTCCCGATGCATTTGTATCACTTGACTGGCTTACTGCAGGCTCTTCTTTTTTAGGTGTTTCTGTTTTACTTATAGCTTTCCCGCAGCTCAATAATGATATTGATATAATAGTAGTTAAAAATATACATATCAGTTTCTTTTTCATTTTATTCCCTCTGTTTCATATATTATTCCTGCGTTGTTATGTGTTCCTTTAAAGGTATATTCTTTATTCCATTATGCTTAAACCCTTTTGATATTGCATTTAACGGGCATGTTCTTATACATTCACCGCACCTTATACATTCACCGCTATTAGGGTTTTCATATACCTTCACATTCATCTTGCATGCTCTTGTACATGCATTACAGGATATGCATTTATTTTTATCAACCTGTAATGAATAGAAGCTAAAACAATTAAATAAAGAATAAAACGCACCAAGGGGACATACATATTTGCAGAATACCCTGTATATAGACATAGATAATACTACAATAATAACCAGTATTGATACTTTCCATGCAAATATAAACCCTGCAGCACTTCTTAAATCCTTATTCAGCAATACCAACGGTATACCGCCTTCCAGAGTACCGGCAGGGCAGATCCATTTGCAATAGTAAGGATCGCTGGTTCCCATATCGCTTGTTAATGCCCCCATTAATGGAAGCAAAATTACAAAGATAACAAGTACTACATATTTTAAATATATTAACACATCGTGTAACTTTTCTTTTACCTTAATTTTTGGTAAAGGTATTTTATTTAACAGTTCCTGTATAAATCCAAATGGGCATAACCATCCGCAGACTAACCTTCCAAAAAGTACACCTACTAAAGATAAAAAACCTAATACATAGAAAGAAAAGTTGTAGCGGATGCTCCCTATAACTGCTTGCAGTGATCCTATGGGGCATGCTCCGAGAGCACCCGGGCAAGAATAACAATTTAAAATTGGTACACATACCATTTTGGATTTTTCTTTAAATATTTTCCCCTCAGTAAACCCTTTAAAATAGCCATTCATGCCTATGCTTGATATTATTTGAACTATATGCCTTTTAAAGTTTTTAGCCAATTCCTATGCACTCCAGACATATATTAACTGCTTTTTTAAAAACTATTTTATATTCTCCTCTGTATAGGCCAAAAATAATCAGGCACAGGCTGGCTGCAAGTATTATATATCTCTGTAGTTTATTATTCATTTCATTTTCCTCCCAACATAATCCAAAGTAGTTATCCCCATAAGAATATGCATGAAGGTGTCCGGTTAAAATTTACTTAACCTTGCTTAATGTATCTTCAATAACCTTTTTAAACTCATCTTTTGTTAGTGAACCGACAATTACATTTCCAACAATGTTTCCTTTGCTGTCCACAAAAAATGTTGTAGGATATGCAGTAAGATATTGTAAAACACTATTATATTTAAGATTATCATCAGGTATCAGGCTTAGATATTTAACCTTTGTATCTTTAACTATTTTCTTTGCTTTGTCCAAAAGCTTTGCGTCTACCTGGCCGTTTGAATAAACATCTCCCACTATGCCTATTACTCCAAATCCCTTATCCTTGTACTCATTTGCCAGCTCCTGTATATACGGCATCTCATCAATGCAGTATCCGCAGTAGGTTGCCCATATATTTACCATAGTTATCTTGTTATTCTTAAATATGCTTTCAGTCAATTCATTCCCATCTAAATCTTTTAATTTAAACTTAAATGTCTTTAAACTCTTAATGCCCTCATCAGTAGATACCGGCTTAAATACCGTCATCGTATCCCTTATAACTTCAGCATCATCATAAAGTGCCTTGAAAGCTGCTTTATCCGATGCCGGCAGGTCCTTATCGTCATAGTCGGCATATCCAAAATAAAATACATACCCACCGTCTTCCCCAAGCATGATGACATTTGGCATCTTAACATCCTTTTTTATCTGTGCAGCAGATGGAAGTCTGTCTTTTCTGTAAATTACATAAGAGTAAATACCCCTTGCCTTGCTAAGTATTTCCTGTCTTGCAGCACTCCTCTTTGCCCTGTCAGTTATCTTTGAAGTTTCATCATATTGCTTTAATAAGTCACTTGATATAAATGAATAGTACCTTCCATCATATATTGGTTTTGAAATATCCTCAGAATCCGATTCTTCAGGAGCATCCAAATATATGAAATCATCATACTTCTTCCATAAAGCAGAATCGATCTTGTACTCTAAACCCATGGTTGGTTTTCTCATATAACCAAGTTTTCTTTTTTCAGCAGGTGATAAATTACTTGTTTGATCTGATGGATTTTTGGCGGCATCCGCTATCTGTGGCAGTACGGTATTACTTTTTTTAAGTGGTTCTTTTGCAGCTACTATACCAAATGGCGTGAAAGCAAGTAAAAATGCCAGTACAATAGCAGTTACTTTTTTGTACATTATAACTCTCCCCCTTTAAATAGAATTATTTAATTCGCTTATTATATAAACAAGCGAATTATAAACACATTTACACTTCAGAGCATTTAAATCTTTTATTAAATAAAAAATTAATTGAAAATAAAACTCTATTCTAAAGGTATAGGATATAGCATATTAATAGCATCAAAGTATGATAACTATTATCCATGTAATGTACTATTTTACATGATATAGCATATCGCTTTTATATTTGTACTATAGTATATATATCCAATAATTATGATATTATGATTATATAAATAATTTTTACCAGAAGGATTGTCGAAATGATTAATAAAAATCCTGACCGTAAGGAGATATACAATGGACTTTAACAAACACTAGTTTTAAAATCTATTGAATAGATTAATGAGGAAAAATACGAAGATGCACATGAAAATTACAAAAGCATTTATAAAAAGCTGATAAAATAAATTTAGCCGGCAGCTATTTATCACTGCCGGCATTAAAACTATTTATACTTCTTTTATTGATTCCAGACTCTCTCATCGTTTAAAACAAAGCCCACATTAAAAACATAATTTTATTAGATTCAACTGTCAATTTTTTTATTGTACAATTAATGCTACTTATATTATTATTCATATATAAGGAGTGAGTCTTAGAAACGCCAATCCAAGGCGCAGCATCCGTTATCCTTTGTCTTAAACGGAGTGTTACGGATGCTAGCCATCGGATAAAAAATGTAGATGGGGGTTAAGCAATAATATGGAAAAAATAGAAACAGGCATAGATTTTCCACATAAGGTAAGCAGAAAAGAAAGAAGACAGGCTAAGGAAAGATTGCGGCGAAAGAAAATTAGAAAAATTATTAGAACAATCATATTAACATTTGTAATAGTTATATTTTCTTTTATAGGTTTAATACGTGCAGGAATATTTTCTGACCTTCAAGAATTTTTAGTTACATCAGCTATGACTACTATGTCCCACAAGTATATTGCAAATATATTTGCAAGTGATAATCAAATTAAAAATATTATGGAAAATAACAAAGTAATTGAGAACTATGAAAAATTTGATGAGTCAAAAATAACCGAAGATGGAAAATTAGATAAGGTTGAAATAAAGGATATAAGCAAAGATGGTTATACTGGATACATGCTCATTGTAAGCAATCCCAAGCGCGTATTTTTAGGAACCTCGGGCAAGCTTGGTGAATATGGTACTAAAATATCACAGTTAGCTGAAGATTATGATGCAATGGCAGGTATAAACGCTGGAGGATTTTCAGATGAAAATGGGACAGGAAAAGGGGGTATTCCTACTGGGATAATTATTGAAGACGGTGTAATAAAGTATATTGAAAAAGGTTTAAATAAATTTAACATTATTGGTTTTAATAATAAGGGTGTGCTGATAATTGGTCAGTATACATTAGATGAAATTAATCGTTTAAAAATAAGAGATGCTATTGATTTTAGACCCTTTCTTATAGTAAATGGCAAACCAACAAAAATGTATGGGAACGGCGGCTGGGGTACAGCTCCAAGAACTGCTATTGGACAAAGAGCAGATGGCACTGTATTATTTGTGGTCATAGATGGAAGGCAGGTACATTCAGCCGGAGCCACAATGAAGCAGCTTCAAGATATCATGATTGAAAACAAGGCAGTAAATGCTGCAAACCTTGATGGGGGTTCCTCATCTGTTATGTACTTTGAAGATAAAATAGTTAACAGTCCAAGCTCTGTTTATGGGGACAGATATTTGCCTTCAGCATTTTTAGTTAAAGGAGATGGTCTTGCAAGCGAAAACATAATTAATAATTTAAATAATTAATTATGATACTTAATAATATAGTTTCAATTCAACAAATTTTCCATGAAAAGGGAGACCATATATCATTCCTAAAGTTTAAGGTAAAATTATAAACTTAAAGGACACTAAATAAAGTCCATCTCAAAAAATGAGATGGACTTTTGATAATTCGTCAAGCATGGCCAATTGAAATACGCTGTTAGCGTACTGCCTTTAATCTTCTGCTGATTGACTGCTTACTGTCGTTGTTGTTTTCCTATTAGATATTGCTTTGGCAATTTCGACAATCAACGTTAAGCATAGAGCAAAACCTATTACCAACATCCATTGAGAGAAGCTCAGCATTACTAGGCCTAATGCATTGCGCAGTCCTGGAATCACGAATGCAATAAATATCGTCGCATAGCCTATTAAAACAGTCCAAATCAGCGGCTTATTGTCAGAAAGTTTGTTCATGTGGATTATAGGCACTCTCAAGCTTCTGTAAGCAAAAATGTAAATAAGTGAGTTTATAGCTAAACTTGCAAAAACGATACTGCGTCCTGCTGCAGGATCTTGGTGAACTCGATAATAATGATTAAAGACTGATAGTCCAAAAGCAGCACTGGCAATACTAATCACAAATATAAGGATCTTACCTACTTTTGTAAGGATTGGCTCCTTCTGCGATTTAGGTTTTTCATCCATTATGCCATTCTCTTTTGGTTCAAAGCCCAAAATAACATCTGAAGGTCCATCACAAATCAAATGAATCCACAGTATCTGGGAAATAAGTAGCGGAGCAGGCCAATTAAAGATAATTGACATAAAGATGATCAGCACTTCTGCAAATGAATTGGAAAGCATAAATGCAACCACCTTCTGGACATTGGCAAAAATAACCCTGCCCTCTTCAATTGCTGATACTATTGTACTGAAATGGCTATCCAGCAGTATAAGATCAGCGGTTTCCTTTGCTACATCAGTAGCTGTCCCTACCACAACACCTATATTAGCACGTTTTAAAGCTGGGGCATCATTTACACCATCACCAATCATAGCTGTGACCTCTTTATTTTTATTAAGCGCATCAACAATACGGAACTTTTCCTGAGGGCGTATTCTTGCAAACACAGTGGTCTCGGTAACCCTGCTTTGAAGCTCCTCATCGCTCATTGCCTCAATTTCTTCCCCTTCAAGAGTTCTCCCTTTACCTGTCTTAAGTCCAATACTTGATGCAATCCTCTCAGCCGTCCTGCTGTAATCCCCGGTAATTATTTTGACTTTTACCCCTGCATGCTGAGCAGCTTTAATTGATTCAGCCACATCATCCCTTATAGGATCTTCTAAGCCTACAAGACCAGTCCATGTATATCCTTCTCTTTCTTCAACCGATCCTCCCTTACGGCATGCAAACCCAATAAGCCTAAGGCCCTTGTCTGCCCAGCTGTCTATTTCTGCCATCAGCTTCTTTCGGCTAGATTCTTCAATATCGCACATGGATAGGACGATTTCCGGTGCGCCTTTAAGGAAAAACATATTGGAGGTATCAAAATCCCCTCCTGTTACACCTGCAATCATAAATTTGGTTTCGCTTGAGAACAGTTCTTCTGCAATCCTCTTTGATTTGGAAAACAGTTCCTGTGGGTTTGCATTGAGCTGCTGTCCGGCATACTGCCATAAAGCAATTTCCACCGGGCCCTCCATATTATTACAAAACACCATATTTTGAATTGAACTTGTTGTATCTGCAAAATCAGTGCAGCTTACCTTCATTTGTCCTTCTGTCAAAGTCCCGGTCTTATCTGTGCAAATGCTAGTTACCGATCCAAGTGTTTCTACCGCTGCCAGTTTCTTTACAAGACCTTGGCGCTTTAGGATCTTTTTCATTCCAAGCACCTGTATAATTGTTACTGCAATAAGCAATCCTTCTGGAACAGCTGCAACTGCCAAAATGATAGAAATCCTCAGTATTTCAAAGAACTCTTGCCCTCTGATGAGGCCTACCAAAAAAGTCGCAATAGTGAATCCTACAACGATCTTGGTCAGTGTTTTACTGAAATCCTTGATCCTTATTTGGAACGGCGTATCGGCTTCCTGCTGCTCACTTAGGCTAGCTGCAATCTGCCCGAATTCGGTAGTTGTACCTATTTTGCCAACCTGCATTAAACCTCTTCCGGTAACTACAGTAGTACCCATATAAACTGTATGACTTTTATCCTTCGATGCTTTTTTTGATGATAATTTCTGATTTAATTCTTTGGAAGTTTCCTTCTTGCTGACAGGTTCACTTTCCCCTGTCAGGATTGATTCATCCATGGATATCCTTGTTGCTTCTATCAATGTACCATCGGCAGGTGCTTTTTCACCTACATTCAATACTACCAAATCGCCAGGTACCAGTTCCCAGACTTCCACTTCCTTACGCTGTCCGTCCCTAATGACTGTTGTTGTCGGATGGATCAGCCCCTTGAGTGCAACATATGTCTGCTGAGCCTTATATTCCTGTGTAAATCCCATAACTATATCTATAGCAACTACAACCATTATCATGATAAAATCGCTCGTCTGACCCATTATCAGGGACACTATAGCTGCAGCAAGAATAATGTAAACAAGTGGGCTTTTAATCTGGTTAAGTAATATTTTCCATATTGATACCTTTTTTCCTTCAGGTATGCGGTTTTCTCCATATTTTTTACGCAGCTCTTTAACTTCATCTAAGGAGAGCCCCTGATACACATTCCCATGACTGGAAATGTCAACTGTTTGTTTTATTTCTGCATTTTCCATAATAGTCTAACCTCCTTATTTTAGATAATTGTGATTTTTTGAGCTTTACGCAATTTTCCTGCAGTTTCAGGCTTTCAATATCAATCTGATTAACCTGGCTTACATGCTGTCGACACCGCACCTTTGCCTGCTAAACGCAGCCCTGAAATACTGCCTGGTAAATTGGGGCAAATTCTATACTAATAAGCATAAAAAAAGCACGCATTTGTGGAACAATATTGTCGTCCCACAAATGCGTGTTACCATCATTTGTTGCCATACCATTATAGCCCAGCCCCATAAACCTAAAAAGGTCCATCGCCTGCTCAGTTTGTACTGTAGTTTTATACGCAGTGCAAAGAAAGTAATTTTATTATAAACTTAATTTGGTGCTGTTGTCAAGTATAAAGTCCAAAATATTCAAAATTTAACAATTTAATTAAATTGCGGTTCACCAAAGCCAAAAATATCCACCAACTTACAACTTAGTTGGTGGATATTTTTATTTATTTTCTAATAATGCTTTTGGTTTACCCTTGATTTCCTTTGTCCCAAACTTACCATAGATTTCACTAACTGTTTCTGCCGTAATAAACACATCAATTTGTTCTTTTTTAATAAATTCCATAAGATAAGAAAATTCATTTCGTGTCATTAAACTTTCAACTTCAAACTTATCCTCAAATCCTAACCCGCCTTTAATTGGATATATTGTTGCACCACGGTTCAAATCTTCTATTATAAATTTACGAATTGACTGGTAATTCTTTGAGATAACGCAAACCCTTTTTTTTGAGTTAAATCCTATCATAAAGTTTTCCAACATTAATCCATTAAGATAAGTTCCAATTAATCCTATGATTACTGTCCTTGCATCATATACAAAAATTGCAGTACAACAAATAATTGCTCCTGAAATAGAAACTGATAAGCTTAAATCAATGTGAAAATATTTGTTTATAATTTTAGCTACAATATCAAGACCGCCAGTTGATGCATTGCGTCTAAATAAAATCGTTTGTGCAAAACTCACAAGCAGCACAAAGCACAATAAATCCAGCCACTGATCCTGCATCAATGATTGTTTAACTGGGCATACTTTTTCCAGTATAGCAAGCATAGGTGACAAAATCAATGCTGTATATACAGTTTTAATACCGAATTCTTTCCCAATAAGAAAATAAGATAAAATTAATAGAAATGCATTTATAACAAAAATCAATATTGGCAGAGGTATTGATGTAATTAAATTAATTACTATTGATAAGCCAGTAATGGAGCCAAGAATTAATTTACTTGGAATCAAAAAAAAGTGTACTGCCAATGCTGTAATAATCATACCTAATGTTAATATTGGTAAATCCCTAATAAAAGACTTTATACTTTCCCCCATTTTATCTCCCCTTCAAACTACAAAGATTCTACAAATATTTTTCTTAAAAGCAACGAAATCTTCTGAAATCAAAGACTTTGCATTGTATTAAAACTATAGTTCTTATTTTTTTGTAAACTTAAATTTTGATAAAGTTAGCAATATTTGGTTAATGCTAAAAGGTTTGCACCCCCCTTATAAAGGCTTTTTTAAATATATATTTCAGTTTATAGATAGCATATTCTTGACCTTCTTTATTCTATCAAATATATTAACTAATTTCTACTAAATTTTATTTGAAATAAAAAAAATAACCCGCTAGTCTTAGGCGTTATAACCTTTAAACCAGTAGGTTCTTATTTTTATGATAGTTCCTGTTTAATTTTAGCTCCATCCCCATCTTAGCCATTAAGCTGCCATTTCATCATAATTTATTGTACTGTGTAACAACTAACAATGATTAATCTTTTTATAAAGTTGCTATCTTTGGTTCTTCAACCTCTGGGCATTCATTATATAAAGTAATAGGATCTATATCCAAACATTTAGTGGAGTCATAATTACCTATTAAATCCCATGCTAATGTATCATTTAATACAGTACATGTCCCCATAAACACATCTATATCTTGTAATTGCTTGAAAACTCCTTTTTTAATTAATTCTTTGGCATCAAAAAGTTTAATCTTTCCGTCTGCAAAGTAAATATAAACTTCAAAATCTCTAGTTGGGATAACCTGAATAACTTTATAATTCATGCTATTCACTCCTTTACTTTAATGGTTCAATTCTTTTTATACTCTCATGTTGTTCAGCAAGATGCCAATTTTCCATTAATTTATCGCTATGAATTTCACACCATGCAAGGACTAATTTTAACTGTTTAGCAGGGAAGAATCCTTTGAAAACAACACCATTTTGTATATNNATACTTTGCATGAAAATGAGGTGGTAAATGGTCATTATAATACATGGTTATCTTTATCCCATAAAAGGATGATATTTCTGGCAATAGTATTCCCTCCCTATATAATATTTATTTAATGATATATGTTTATTATATCATATTGTTAAAGATATATAGTAAAAAGATCCATTGAATACAAAAGTTTAGCTTCAAAATTCCAGTAGAAATTTTGAAGCTAAACTTTTGTAAATTTATAAGGATGGATATACATGGAAGTGTTTTCCTGATATAATAAAAAATGATTATGGGTGTTTTCAATACACTAAGGGTAAACTTATTGTTAATGGGCTATTGCTTTGCTAGACATCATCAGAAGTTGCATCTTGAAGTGCAACTTCTGATTCTCAATTATAAATTAAATGGGGGTCAGGCCATATGGGAAAAAAGAAAACAGTAAATATTAGAAACATAATGGCTCTTATGCTTATTTTTTTGTTGCTAATATGCACAGCTTGTGCAAAAAAACAAGATGAAATTAAAACGCAAGTTAACGAAATTCCCTCAGAACAAGTTACGCAAAAAACATCATCAACACCGGACACAATTCAACTAAATTTCACCGTGCAGGATTTTTCTAATATAACTCTTAGTTTATTGAACAATAATCAGATAGGAAGTATTGTTAAATCAACGAAAATTGATGATATGGTCACATACGGTGAATATATCCCCAAAGAGTTCAATGAAGAAAATCCCAAAAATTATACCTATTCCTATATTGAAATTTCCGGAATACAATATGCTTTGTCACGTTCTCTTGGCAAGACTGGGTATGGTTTAACTAAAACAACGCTGAATGAAACTGATACGGTATACGTAATAAATGAGCTTCGTGGCGCAAGCTACGGCGTCACAATCTTTATTGTGATAAAGGAAAAGACACCTTATATTATTTCAGAGATCGATGGATTTGCTCAAATCAGCGATATAGATGAAAATGGTGCAAAGGAAGTCGTCTCCACTGTAGGCACAGTGCCTGACACTTCAATTTATTTTTTTAATTTTGATAAGCAAACAGTTAGCAGCGTTAATATTAATGAACAATCAGGTGCCAAATATTCAATGTACGATGCCACAACGAACACTTTCAGCTTAGCCTTTGAACCTAATCAAAATCCGGTGACTTATGTTTATGAAACGAATAAGCTGTTACGAACTAAATAAACAGAAAGTAGAGGCTTATTCTCTGCTTTCTGTTTATTCGATAATATCGATTTCATATCATTATAAAAATGCTTGATTAGTTTATTCTAATCAAGCATTTTATTTTTCATTTGGTGGAGGCGAGGGGACACATATTCCATTGTTTCCAATGGGGCTGACTATATCTTAAGCTTAATTTTGCTAAGCTTCCCGGCGTGTTATGAAAGCTGTAATATTTATTTTAAAGCTTCCATCCTAGTGCTTCATGTTTTCCTTAATGGAAAAGTTAGAAGTCTATAAGTCGATACATGGCTGTTGAGTTTCCCCACATACCACTCGGTATTGCCATCACCTATTGTGTTACGGTTTCACCGATAAAGCCGGGTTTTCACTTATGGATTACTCCATAAGGCGACTCTTTTTGAATCGAACCCCTGTCCGAAAGCCCAAGAATTTAAGCATCTTCGGGTGCAGCTTTTGTTTTAACATTCCCTCTGCTTAACGCCCAAAAGCAGGCTTTAAGTTTCAGTAGCTTCATAAATTCCGTTCTAACCTCAAAGCTTTGGTAAGCTCGGTTCACCACTATCGACGCCCTGCTCTAAGCCGTGGTACTCTTAGGAGGACGAGCTGCAACTAGGCAGCTAAAGCTAAATTATTATCGTTATCGTTTATTTTTTAATCCCCTGTTTTTTACGAGGCACTGGGATCCTCGACCCGCTTCTTAAACCCTTCTGACCCCCGTCGAAAGCCAAAACGCCCCCATGTTATTATTATATTAATTAAAACTACTAAAAGTCTCTGCCAAACTTTGCAGCGAAATAAGTAATGATAATTCATGGTTAGTTTAAATGATATTTAAAATAATTCATCTGAAATAAGCTGAACTTATCTATAGCTTTCCTTAAAGCTTCTTTCAACTTCCCTTTGGGCAACTTTTTTAGCCATGACTTCTCTTTTGTCATAGAGTTTCTTCCCTTTGGCAAGAGCTATTCTTACTTTAATAAGACCCCTTGTTTGGTATAGTGCTACTGGAATTAGAGTATAACCTTTTTGCGAAACCAATGCCTCAAGCTTTCTTATTTCAGCTTTATGCATAAGAACTCTCCTTGTTCTAAGTGGATCCCTATTAAAAATATTTCCTTGCTCATAAGGACTTATATGCATATTTTCAATAAATAATTCACCATTTTTAATCTCCGCATAGCTGTCTTTAAGATTAGCTTTGCCAAGTTTAACTGATTTTACTTCAGTTCCTACAAGCTCAAGCCCTGCTTCATAGGTTTCTTCTATAAAATATTCATGATATGCTTTTCTGTTTTCACTAAGGTTTTTCTCTTGCTTATTCATAATATCACCATACATAATTCTATTTAGATTTTTATTATATCACATAAGTTTACTATGTCAATATAACATTTTTTAAGAAATAAGTCAAAGGCGGCCCAATTTAGTTTTACAATTGGGCTCAAAGGCAACCCCCTATTCCTCTTCTTCAAAAGGATCTGCTAAAACAAAATCAATAGTTCTTTCATCAACATTTGCTTTTGCGACCTTTATTCTAACCTTATCCCCAAGCCTATAAACCTTTTTTGTCCTTTCTCCCATAAGCAGGAAATGTTCTTCATCATATACATAAAAGTCATCTGTAAGATTGCTTATGTGAACAAGCCCTTCAACTGTATTATCAAGTTCAACAAACATTCCAAAAGGAGTTACAGAGGATATAATGCCGTCAAACTCCATTCCCACCTTATCCAGCATAAACTCCGCCTTCTTCATATCCTCTGATTCTCTTTCTGCTTCATCTGCAAGCCTTTCCATTTCACTTGACTGCTTTGAAGCTACCTCTACAAACTTTGTTAACTTTTTGGTCTTATTTTCATTTAAATTGCCATTTATAAAGCTCTTTATAATTCTATGAATTTCAAGATCAGGATAACGCCTAATTGGAGATGTAAAGTGGCAGTAATATCTATCTGCAAGGCCAAAGTGCCCAAGACACTCTGGTGAATATCTTGCCTTTTTTAATGATCTTAAAAGCAAAGTGCTTACTACAGTTTCCTCTTTTTTCCCTTTTATCTCTTCAAGAACTTCCTGTAATACTTTTGGATGAACTTCTTTAGATGGTTTTACATAGTACCCTAAATTATAGACAAACTCCTTAAATATAAAAAGCTTCTTCTCATCTGGAGTTTCATGAACTCTATATACAAAAGGTACTCCTGCCCAGAACATATGCTCGGCAATAGTTTCATTGCATACTAACATAAACTCTTCAATAATTCTGTTTGCAATTTCTCTTTCATAAGGTTTTATAGCTATTGGTTTACCCTTTTCATCAACAATTATCTTACATTCCTCAAATTCAAAATCGAGGGCTCCCCTTCTCATACGCTTTTCATATAGTATTTTGCAAAGCTCTTCCATATCCTTAAACATTGGAACTAAATAATCATATCTTTTAACTGTTTCTTCATCATTATCCTTTAATATTTTAGTTACATCTGTATAGGTCATTCTTTCACTTGTCCTTATGATGCTTTCAAATATTTCATGTTCAACTACCTTACCTGTCCTGTCAATTATCATTTCGCAGGAAAGAGTAAGCCTGTCAGTCTTTGGATTTAAACTGCATAATCCATTTGAAAGTCTTTTAGGAAGCATAGGAATTACCCTGTCTACAAGATAAACACTTGTTCCTCTTTTAAAAGCTTCCCTATCAAGGGATGATTTTTCTTTAACATAATATGTAACATCTGCAATATGAACTCCAAGTTTGAATTTTCCATCAGGAAGCTTTT
The DNA here is from genome assembly GCA_002400085.1 of Clostridiaceae bacterium UBA4839. Classification (GTDB taxonomy): domain Bacteria; phylum Bacillota; class Clostridia; order Clostridiales; family Caloramatoraceae; genus UBA4839. Next base: position 24,852 of record DHEX01000060.1, read on the forward strand.
CTACACTTACTGCATCATCTAAATCCTTTGCATCTTCGCCATCTATAGTAACAATTTTAGTATCTCTAAGATCCCTGCGCCTTTTATACTCCTCTTCCGGTATTTCTTCTGACAGCATATTGGCATCAGATTCAACTTCATCTGGAAACTCCACAGGAAGATTGTATTTTTTTATTATAGAAAGTACATCAATACCTACGTCCCCTTTAGCGCCTAAAACTTCCACAATTCTTCCTTCAGGATTTCTTCTTTTTTCAGACCACTTTGTAACTTCAACTACTACCTTATATCCATTTTTAGCGCCATTCATATCATTTTTTGATATGAATATATCCTGATATATTCTTTTATCATCAGGTACAACAAACCCAAAGCTTTCATTTTTTTCAAAAGTGCCTACTAATCTTCCATTAGCTCTTTCAACAATTCTTATAATTTCACCCTCGGTGCGCTTATCACCATTTCCTTTTCTTATTACCCTGGCAATAACCCTGTCATTGTTCATAGCTCCATTTAAATTTTCAGCAGAAACATAAACATCCTCTAATTCTTCCTTATCTTGAATAATAAAGCCAAAACCTTTGGAATTTCCTTGAAGTTTTCCTGATATAAGGTTCATTTTTTCAGGAATGGCATATCTATTTCGTCTCGTTTTTACGATAGATCCACTTACTTCCATATCATCTAATATCTTTTGAAATTCTCTAAGCTCACCTTTATTAATTTTAAAAACATCTGCTAGTTCTTCAATAAGCATTGGCTTATATGCTTTATTTTGCATAAAGTCTAATATACTATCATTGATTTTACTCATTATATCACCCCTAAATCTTAATATTCTAATTTTTTTGCTTCAAAATAATACAATAATAAGTTAAATTAGTCTTTTCCCACAACCTATCTCCTTATATTTTTCACTATTACAATCAAATTATTCAAATCACTTAATATATAATATATTAAGTTAAAAGGACCTGATTTCACATCAGGTCCTTTATTGCTGTTATAATTAATTTTATTTAATTAATCTTAATAGAAGCCCTCCATAATTTACAAATATCGGTGCAAATATTAATGAAACAATAGTCATTAATTTTATTAATATGTTCATTGCCGGTCCTGCAGTATCCTTGAAAGGATCTCCTACAGTATCTCCAACAACTGCAGCTTTATGAGCGTAGCTTCCTTTTCCGCCATATGCACCAGTTTCAATATATTTTTTAGCATTATCCCATGCGCCGCCTGCATTTGCCATGTATATAGCTATAAGTACACCGGAAACTAGTGCCCCGGCTATAAATCCGCCAAGAGCCTCTGAACCTAAAAGCAATCCTATAACTATTGGAACTGCAACTGCAAGTATCCCGGGAACAATCATTTCCCTAAGCGCAGCAGCTGTTGAAATGTCAATACATCTTTCATAGTCAGGATCCTGCTTTCCTTCCATAATCTTAGGATTTTCTCTAAACTGCCTTCTTACCTCTTCAATCATATGATTTGCAGCTTTACCTACAGCTTCCAAAGAAAGAGCACCAAAGAAGTAAGGCAATACCCCTCCCATTAATACGCCAACAAGAGTAAGCGGATTTAGCAGGTCAATTTTATCAAGGCCAACTGCTTGTGAATAGGAAGCAAAAAGTGCTAAAGCAGTTAACGCAGCAGAGCCTATTGCAAATCCCTTGCCCATTGCAGCAGTAGTATTGCCAACAGAATCAAGATCATCAGTTATTTTACGAACATCTTCAGGTAAGTTTGCCATTTCAGCAATTCCACCTGCATTGTCTGCTATAGGTCCATAAGCATCAACTGCAACAGTCATGCCTGTAGTTGAAAGCATTCCAACTGCAGCAAGGGAAACTCCATATAGTCCTATTAAAGTATCCTTTTGTCCGCCCATAATGAAAAATGATAAAAGTACAGCAAGCCCTATGAAAAGTATAGGAAGCACAGTTGAATACATGCCTACTGCCAAGCCAGATATTATAGTTGTAGCAGGGCCTGTTTGCGATTGACTTGCAATTTTTTTAACATGCCTATAATCAGCTGATGTGTAAATTTCCGTTAGTCTTCCAATTATTATTCCAACGATAAGTCCTGATAAAATAGCATAAAATGCCTTTAAATTTCCAAACATAGTTTTACTTAATATTAGGGATCCAATAATTACAAGGATTCCACTTACATATGTGCCCATATTTAATGATTTTTGAGGATTAGCATCCTTTTTTCCACCAACAAACAATGAACCAATTATTGATGAAATAATCCCTACAGCAGCTAAAAGCATAGGAAATAGTACCCCAGTACCATCTTTATATAATGCTGAACCAAGTGCTAATGTTGATATAATAGAGCCAACATAGGATTCAAAAAGATCTGCACCCATACCAGCAACGTCTCCAACGTTATCTCCTACATTATCTGCAATTACTGCAGGATTCCTTGGATCATCCTCGGGAATCCCCTCTTCAACTTTACCAACCAAGTCTGCCCCCACATCTGCTGCCTTTGTATATATTCCACCGCCTACACGGGCAAATAGTGCTATGGAACTTGCACCAAATCCAAATCCAGTAACGACATTTGGATCTTTAAAAATCATATAAAGTATTCCAATTCCCAAAATCCCAAGACCAACTACAGACATTCCCATAACTGCACCGCCAGAAAATGCAATTTGAAGTGCTTTGTTTTTTCCTGACTTTGCTGCAGCATTTGCCGTTCTTGTGTTTGCTCTTGTTGCAACCATCATTCCAAAAAAACCTGCAAGTATTGAAAATGCAGCACCAACTACAAAGCAAATTGAAGTTGACCATCCAATACCGCTTGATAATCCTAAGACAAAAAATACAACTATAACAAAAATTGCAAGAGTTTTATATTCTCTTTTCAAAAATGCTATAGCACCTTTATGAATAGCGTTTGATATTTTTTGCATTTTCTCTGTGCCAGGATCTGCTTTCATAACTTTTTTAGACAGATAAAATGCATATAATAGTGCTAAAATCCCCGCTATAGGAGCAAAAATAATGGCTGAGCTGCTCATAATAAATTCTCCCCTCTTTTATTAAATTATTTGTATAAAACAAGAAACATTGAAGTTATTACAAATAATATCATTGAAATAGTAGTGACTTTTGATAGCTTGCTCTCAATTGTTCTGCCTTTATTTTTTCCAAAAAACGTTTCAGCTCCACCTGAAATAGCTGAAGGAAGTCCCTCAACCTTTGCTGGCTGAAATATAATGGAGAAAATTATAACAAATGATATAATGATGTGTAAAACTAGCATGAAGGTTTTCATTTTATCCCCTCTTTCTTAAATTTCGATATACATATTTTAGCACACGCACAAGATAAAAACAATAATAGATACTTTTTCTCAATATTTTTATATATGTGCTATACTATACTGATTTTAAATAATTATGAAACATTAAGTATATATAATTGATATACTTTATTATGATATTGGGTATTTATGAGCAGCTTATTTTCATCAAAATATATTTTCAAGCAATTTTATTTAGGGAGAAAAATCAAATATAGAGGGTACAAAACCCTCTATAATAATAACATTTTGATATGAATTTGTCTATTATTTGATGTTGTAAAAAGCTTTCTTTCCTCTGTATTCTCCAAAGTCCTGAAGCTCTTCTTCAATTCTTAAAAGCTGGTTATATTTTGCAACTCTGTCTGTTCGGCATGGTGCACCAGTTTTTATTTGTCCAGCATTTACTGCAACAACAAGATCAGCTATTGTTGTATCTTCAGTTTCTCCGGATCTGTGGGAAACAACTGCAGTATATCCTGCTCTCTCAGCCATTTCAATTGCATCTAAAGTTTCTGTTAATGTTCCTATCTGATTAAGCTTTATAAGAATTGAATTTGCAACTCCCATTTCTATTCCTTTTGCAAGTCTCTTTGTGTTTGTAACAAATAAGTCGTCTCCAACAAGCTGAATTTTATGTCCGAGTCTCTTAGTTAACAGCTTCCAACCATCCCAGTCATTTTCTGCAAGTCCGTCTTCAATTGAGATTATTGGATATTTATTAACTAAGTTTTCATAGAAATCTACCATTTCTTCAGAAGAAAATACTTTTCCTTCTCCTTTTAAATGATATTTTCTATCTTTCTCATTATAAAGTTCTGATGATGCAGGGTCTAGTGCAATTGCAATGTCATCTCCTGGTTTGTATCCAGCTTTTTTAATAGCTTCAACTATAACCTGTATAGCTTCCTCATTTGACTTAAGATCAGGAGCAAATCCTCCCTCATCACCAACAGCTGTGCCATATCC
>DHEX01000060.1:29266-30005 GCA_002400085.1 Clostridiaceae bacterium UBA4839
CTGCAAGGGAAACTCCTAAAAGTGCATTTGCACCAAGTTTTGCTTTATTATCAGTTCCATCAAGTTCAATCATAGTTTTATCAATTTTTGGCTGTTCAAAAACATTCATTCCAATAAGCTCTGGAGAAATAATTGTATTTACATTATCAACTGCCTTTAAAACTCCCTTGCCATTGTATCTATTCTTATCCCCATCTCTTAATTCAACTGCTTCATATTCTCCAGTTGAAGCTCCTGAAGGAACCATTGCTCTTCCAACAGAACCATCCTCTAGCTCTACTTCAACCTCAACAGTAGGATTTGATCTTGAGTCTAAAACTTCTCTTGCAAAAACGTCAACTATTTCCATATAAGTTTTCATTCTTTCATCCTCCTTTAATTACTTTTCTATTAAAGATTTTTCAGTCATTTCATCTGGTATTTTAAGGCCCATAATATCAAGCATTGTAGGTGCAATATTGCTTAATCTTCCCTTTTCTCTTAATTTTACATCCCCAGCACCTATCAATATAAAAGGTACAGCGTTTGTTGTATGTGCTGTAAATGGCGCTTTAGTTTCATAATCTACCATTTTTTCGGCATTTCCATGGTCAGCAGTTACAATTAGCTGTCCGCCCTTTTCCATAATCTTATTATATATTTTACCAAGACATCCATCAACAGTTTCAACAGCCTTTTTAGCTGCATCAAATACTCCCGTATGTCCTACCATATCTGGATTAGCAAAGTTCAATATAAT
>DHEX01000071.1:0-1667 GCA_002400085.1 Clostridiaceae bacterium UBA4839
TTGCCAGTTTTAGGATCAACAGCAATCTTATCTGTCATAATTATCTCATAGCTTAAATTATTCATCGCTTTTCTATTAAGAAATTGATTTATTTGAGCCCTAATTTGTTTTTCATCTACATCCTTTCCTGCTACTTTTTCATATCTAAGAACAAATGAAGTATTGCTTCTTTTTTCAAATTGATATTTTTGAATTCCTTCAACATTTAAATCATCAATGAAAAGGGGATGTAAAAAGTCATCTTCTCCCTTTTCATTTATAAACCACATAAGATCTTCTGACCTTCCTACCACTCTTTTAACATGGGTATAAGGTAAAACTCCACTATAATTTTTATCAAATTCTTCCATAACATCATTGAGCTTATATCTTATAATTGGGAAATTTGGATTGTAAAGGGGAGTTATTATAAGCTTTTGGCTGTTATCCACTTCAACATAATTTAAATCATCAAATAAATATATACCCTTATAATAGCTGGTACCTGCTCCAATAAATATTGACTCTGTACAGCCATAGTGATCAATAACATCTGCGCCAAAAATATCTTTATAGTTTTTCATTTCATCGGCTAAAAGAGGCTCTCCCCCAGCAATAATTTTTTTAGGTTTTATATTTATTTTGCCGTTTTCTTGAAGCTTAGCTATTATATTTATGCATGAAGGATAGCCAGACAAATAACAGGGCTCATAATCTTCAATTTTACTTTTCCATTTACTCAATGGCTCTTTAGCATTGATTACAATGCTTTTACACCTATACTGCTTTAGTCCATAAAGGGAAAGAAGTGTACATGCATATCCGCTTCCAACTGAAGCAACATAAAGGCTTTTAATTGGAAAATCCTTTATTGTAATATTATTTTCTCCGCCTACGCTAAGCCTTATAAAGTTAGCTTCAAGTATATCAAGAGCCCTTTTTTCATACAAGAAAGTTGTAGGAAAACCCGTGGTGCTTCCTGATGAATGTGCCATATACATATCCTTAACTTTATGAAGCATTTTTTCTTTTAAAGCTTCTTCTTCAAACCTTTTCTTATTAATTTTTTTAGTTGAAATTTTAAATAAATTTTCTCTCACCATTTCCTTTGTTATTGGCGGTATATCCTCTATTTTTATATAATTTAAGTCATCATACTTTATACCATTCTTTAAATAGTACTCGTGGTAAAATTCTGAATTCTCATATGCATATTTTACAAGTTCTCTAAATTTATCCCCACTATATTTTAAAACTTCTTCCCTGCTCCATTTGTTATGCTTATAATACTCATTTCCAAACTTAACTAAATTATATACCATAAAATCACCACCTTACACATATGACTACCATCCGTAATGCCAAGCCCTCTTAGGTTGAGAATAACGGCTGCTGCACAATCCAGTTATTATGCAGCAGCCCGCCATTTAAAATAATTACTTTAAATATTTATCAAACCAATCAGTTATTTCTTGCAGCCTTCTCATTCTATGTTTTGGCTTTCCACTTCTGCTTAATTCATGATTTTCCCCCCTAAACATGCAAAGCCTTGCATCTACCCCATGATATTTAAGTGCTGTAAACATTTGAATCCCTTCTGCCAAATAGCATCTGTAATCCTGATCTGAATTAATAAAAAGTGTTGGAGTCTTAACCTTATCTGCATATTTAAGCGGAGAATGATCCCA
>DHEX01000071.1:1758-4600 GCA_002400085.1 Clostridiaceae bacterium UBA4839
TCTATCCTTATCAATAAATGAATATTTTTCAAGAACTGCATCTGTAAATTTCATTAAATCATCATAATCAATAGTTCCATACTTTCCTCTTATATCAGCAAATTCATTTCCTCTCCCATCGCTTCCTCTTGGATTACAGAAAAATACTGCATAGCCGTGATTTGCCCAATACTGCATTTCATGAAAGAAAACCTCTCCATACACAGTTTTAGGTCCACCATGAACATCTAATATTGCAGGATATTTTTTCCCATCCTCAAAATCTACAGGCTTTAAAATCCACCCTTCAATAGTAACCCCAGGTGCTGTTTCTACATTTATTCTCTCAGGTCTTGACAGTTTTTTATCGTAAATTACCCAGCCGTTAAAATCAGTAATTTGCACTTCCTTCTCATTGTCTATTTTGTATAATTCCTCAAGCTTCAGTCGCCTCATAGCAATCATTATTACGTTCCCATTTATAACATCAAAGCCGTCTACTGAACCTTTTCCCTTTGTTATCTTTTTAATATTCCCGTTTTCATCTATTCTATTTATATAAGAATTGTCCATTTCTGTAGTAATAAAATAAATATATCTTCCATCTTTTAATATATGCTGCGAATTTCCATACCTTGAATCCGAACCTACTGAATCCCAAGTGCTAAAATCCTTGCCCTCTGTTAAGCATATTGTTTCATTAGTTTTCATATCCATTTTATAAAACTTACTGTTTTCATTAACGCCATAATTTTTCATGCTGCTTCCAAGAAAAATTAAAGTTTCTTTAGACATAAAATTTACATATTCATAATTAAAATATTCATAAGGTGATACTTTTTTAAGTTCCCCAGATTTTATGCAATATATATAAATATCATCATTTAAAGGCATTTTACCTTTATAGCTGTTAGCTATAAATACGATTTCTGTCTTATCTGCACTTAAATTAAAGTTTAATACATTAGTGTATTCATCTGTAATAGGATTTAAAAGATTTTTTTCTGTATTGTATATATATAGCCTGTTTCTATTTTTATTTGTAAATCCATCACCATTGCTCCAAAATGGGATTTCATCTAATACTTCATAATCCTTTTCGTCCTTAATTTTTTTTGCCTGTTCCTCTCTTTCTTTGCCTTCTAAATCGTTTAAGTTTACCTTATTTATATTATATTCCCCTATAATTAAAAAGTTATTTTCATCAATTTGCCTAATTGCTTCTACCTTTAATGGAATCTTAAAAGCTTTTTCTGCTTCTCCTCCATTTATGTTTATCCTATAATACTGAGTAAATATTTCTCCTTGGTCAGCCTTTTCCCTGTCATTTTCATCCCTTATGGAAGGGAAAAGTATATTTTCGCAGTCATTTAGCCATATAAAGCTTGTCTCTTTTCCAAAAGAAGTAAGCTTATTATAGGATTCTTTTTCTATATCATAAATCCATAGATTTGAAAGATAACAATTTTCTTCTACATCCATTCTGTGCACTATAAACCCGGCCTTTTTACCATTTGGCGAATATTTTACTCCAGATAAAAATTTGTACTTAGTAAAATCATCAAGTTTAAGATTTTCCATAAATATCCCTCCCAAAATTTTTTCAACTATAATTTTATTATACTATAGAATTGTAAAAATTCTATTGTTGTTCAAAAAAGGTATTACTAAATATCATTTTTAGCCGATATATAAAGTAGTCTAAAATTATAATTGTAGAGGTGATTGTAATGGATTTTGAAGAATCGTTCCTAAAAAAAGTAAATTTTACGGTATTATCAATTTGTTGGGTTATTTTATTAATGATATTGCCTAGTTTTTTCTTTGAATATCATAGCGGCATACAAAGCATCGGGTATTGTGTTGTAAACTCTGTTATTGCTCTATCATTAATAATTGCAGCAAACATAGTTTACCTAAAAGATAAAAGCAGTAAATGGATTAAATACATAACTTTTATCGGATTTTTTATTCCATATACAATAATAATGCTTACGGTAAAAGGAACATTATCTTTTATAATGATTTTCCCGTTGCTATGTCTTTATACAATATACTTTGATAAAAAATTTATTTATTCGACAAGCATTTTAGTAGTCATTTTAAATGTAGCAGCATTTTTATTGAATATTAAGGGCACTAAATTAGATTCCGAGACCGCATTTATGTATATACGTCAATTTGGCACAATTGTAGCGTATATATTTTGTTTATATGCTGCAGTAAAATCAGCTAGTTCCCTTAAGGAAAACTTAATATCAAAGCTGTCTGAATTTGAAGAAACAGATAAAAAGCAAAAAGAAATGACGAAGGATATATTAAATACAGTGAAAACAATTGATAAAGATTCTAATGCCATAAATGAAATTACTGACAAAATAAGAAGTTCATCTGAAGAAGTATCCCATGCAGTTCAAGAAATATCATCAGGAGCTTCAAATACTGCTGAAAATATACAAAATCAAGCAACCATTTCAGATGAAATAAATGATAAAATAATAGAAACAAATCAAATATCTGAAGAAATGTCCAAAGCTTCAAATCAAACTTCTGAAAGATTAACAGAGGGAGTAGAAAAAGTTAATGAACTAACTTTAAAAACTGATGAAGTAAATAAAATTAATAATGATGTATATGATACCATATTAGAATTAAAAGAAAAATCTAATATGGTAAATGAGATAACTGAAATGATTACAGAAATTGCAAATCAAACAAACCTTTTAGCATTAAACGCAGCAATTGAAGCAGCAAGAGTTGGCGAACAAGGGAAAGGATTTGCAGTTGTTGCAGAGGAAATAAGAAAGCTAGCAGAGCAAAGCAAGGAATCTGCTTCTAACATTTCAAATATAATTACTGAGCT
>DHEX01000071.1:4751-7174 GCA_002400085.1 Clostridiaceae bacterium UBA4839
CATATTGAACAAGCTGTACAAGCACAAAAGCTTGTATCCGAGCTTTTAGAAACCTCTAAACAAATTAGTAAATATATAGATAAATAAAACCAAAAGAGCTTGTCTCAAAAATAATATGCTCCCCCTTATGACAGACAGATAAGATCCGTTTATCATAAAGAGGAGCATATTACTTTTAAGGTATCACCTTTTTAATTATATCTCTCTTGTTTCTTTTTTTAAGAATTCTTTTTCATCTGTATTTAAGTATGGTGATAAAAGCTCATATACTTTCTTGTGATAGCTGTTTAACCAGCCTTTTTCTTCCTGAGTAAGCATATTTACATCTACTCCATCAAGATCAATTGGGCAGTATGTTATAGGTTCAAATCTCATGAACTGTCCAAATTCTGTCTTTTCATCTTCGATTACAAGCATATCATTTTCTGTCCTTATTCCATATTTACCCTCAAGATAAATTCCCGGCTCATTAGTTATAATCATACCCTTCTCAAGCTTTATAAAATTAGGTACTGGGCTGAACCTTTGTGGAAGTTCATGTACATTTAAGCAGTAGCCAACGCCATGACCTGTCCCGCATTTGTAATCAAGACCGTACTCCCAAATTGGCTTTCTTGCAAGTACATCCAAATTAGAGCCTGTAGCACCATATAAAAATTTAACTGAACTTAGTGCAATATTAGCCTTTAAAACAAGAGTAAAATCTCTTCTCATTTCATCTGAAATATTTCCAAGAACAAAAGTTCGTGTAATATCAGTAGTTCCATCAAGATAATGTGCTCCTGAATCTATAAGTAAGAATCCACTATCTTTAATTTCATACTGAGTTTCTCTTTGTGCTTTATAATGCATCATTGCTGCATGATCCATATATGCACAAATTGTATCAAAGCTTAGCTCAAGGAAGTTTTCACCCTGTCTTCTATACTCCTCGAGCTTATCCTCTGCGTCAATTTCAGTTATTTTTTCTTTTCCTACATTCTTTTTAAGCCAATATAAAAATTTAACCATGGCAACGCCATCTCTAACCTGACAGTTTCTATAGTTCTTAATTTCAATTTCATTTCTTACAGCCTTTATCATTGTTGAAATATTAGGCTCATCAATTATTTCAATACCTGCTGGCATAGATTTATACAGCCACTCACTGGTTTTGTCACCGTCTAAAAGAACAACTCTTTCTTTTTTTAGCTCCTTTAAAAACTTACCTACATCTTCATAATCATGCAATGTAATGCCATCATGTTTAAGCTCATCTCTAGCACTATCAGTCAGCTTAGTTTCATCAATAAAAAGATGAGCAGCATCCTCAAAAATTACAGTATATGAATAGAAAACAGGGTTAATTGGCACATCGCTTCCTCTTAAATTATAAAGCCATGCAATATCATCAAGCTGAGTTAAAAGATAAACATCTGCCCCTTTATCTTTCATTTCCTTCCTTATTTCATTTAACTTTTCTGTTCTTGGTTTCCCAGCAAATTTTAAATCATGTATAAAAACATCCCCCTTAGGAATAGAAGGCCTGTCTACCCACAGTTTATCTATAAGATCATAATCTGTATTTATCTTTATTCCCTTTCTGCTAAATAGCTTATTCATTTTTAAATAATCTGAATGTGAAAAAAGTTTCCCATCAAATCCAACAGTATTTCCATAATGAAGTGAATTTTTAATAAATTCCATATAAGTTGGAACCTCAGGTTCTCCCATTTTAAAAAGTTTTATTTCTGAGTTTCTTAGCTGCTTTTCAGCTTGAATAAAATATCTGCCATCAGTCCATAGTCCTGCTTCATCTAAAGTGACAACTACAGTCCCTGCAGAACCAGTAAAACCTGAAATCCATTGTCTGCATTTAAAATGCTCTGCTACATACTCACTTTGATGATCATCAGCACTTGGAATTATATAAGCATCAATTCCTTTTGCTTTCATAAGTTTCCTTAAATTTTGAACTCTTTCTTTAATTGTCATGTAAATTCACCGCCTTTATAATAATAAAAAAATTTAAATAACTATTTAATAGGTAAAAGAAACAGTACCGAGAAAAAATGACATATGCTGCCACCTAATACAAACAAATGCCATATCGGATGACTGTATGGTATATTATCTTTTGAGTAAAAGAAAGCACCTACAGTATATATAATTCCCCCAGCTATAAGCATAGTAAAGCTTTTTCTTGGCATTAGAATATAAAGTTTTTTAAATGAAAAAGCAACAAACCATCCCATAAGTATATAGATTATTGTAGAAACCTTGCCAAGTTTTCCATCTTCAAGCTCTGAATGTTTTCCAAGAACAATAGCTTTAAAAACTATCCCTACAATTGCAAGACCCCACTCAATTCCAAAAATTGTCCATCCTAAGGGCCCTCTTAAAACTGTTAAAGTATAGGGGGTATATGTCCCTGCAATTAATAT
>DHEX01000036.1 GCA_002400085.1 Clostridiaceae bacterium UBA4839
GCTAAAAATTAAACCCATTATAAATAAAACTAAACCCTGTCCTACATCTCCAAACATTTATAGCAAACTCCAATATAAGACTCATTTCCGCCAATCTCAATTTGATTTCCGGTATCAATAATTTTACCATTCTTGACTCTTGCATTGACTTCTGCTTTGCGGCCACATTTACAAATAGATTTGATTTCTTGAATAGAATCAGCAATTTCAAATAGTCTTTTACTACCTTCAAATAAATGTGTCTTGAAATCAGACTTTAAACCAAAACAAAGAACTGGTATATATTCAATTGCAATATCTTTTAATTGATTTACTTGTGATTCTGTCAGAAATTGTGCTTCATCAACAATAATTACATTTGGTTTGTTTGGTAAAGATAGATACCATTCTTTAATATCTTCTGCTTTAGAAATAACAATTGTTTTACTCTGTAATCCTATTCTTGACTTGATAATATCTACTCCATCTCTATCATCAACAGATGGTTTCATCAATGCGACTTTGTAGCCTTTCTCTTCATAATTAAACTTTACCATTAAAGCATTTGCTGTTTTAGATGATCCCATACAGCCATAGCGAAAATATAGCTTAGGCATATATTATTCCTTTCATATGTAATCCCACTTACCCACCCACGTTTTCACGTTAATCTAGTTTGGTTTTAATGAATCTTCCGCAATGACATTCTCCAGATAACTGTTCTCTAAATTCTTTGCATATACATTTTGCATCTGGTGTTTTTTGAATTTTACATGGACAATACCCATCATTGTCTTTTACTGCTTTTGTAATAGTATCGTAGATTTCTTTGTCGGGGTTTGGAATAATTTTAAAATTCACTTTTTCTCCTTTTGAAACAAATATGTCTTATCAGTTAAATGTGAATTATCAATTTGATAAAATATTTGATTGGTAGTTTTCTTATTGAGTCCACCACAATCTGCCCTATATGAACCTATTTTTAAATAATCCAGTAAAGGAATTAATTCGCTTACTTTTTGAATATCATTTTCTCCTGTGTATAAAGCTGTTTTAAGATTGTGAGATTTTACAATGTTGATAAGATAAATTAAATCTTCCATACATTGATTGCCTCCCATAAAACATACACAAGTTATCATACCTCGATATTTTTCTAAGAATCTTTCAATTTCGTTATCTAATATATCTCCAGTGTCTTCCCACAAAAATTGTGAATGACATCCTTCGCAACGATAAGGGCAATTTGAAATGTCAAATGCAAGAGTTGTTTCATCTGGAATTTCTTGAAAAACTATTCCATATGTTGCATATTTCATTTGTTGCATTTAGCAAAACACCTCTTTTTAGCTTCTTTAATACGTTCCGTTGCAAACTTACTTACTCTCTTTAGATACCCGATAACTCTGGTAACAAAATCAATATTTTTACTTCCACATTTTGGACAATGGTCAAGATAATTTTTACTAATATATCCACAATCATTACAGACAGTGCTTGGAACATTTATTGTCCAATATGGGCACTTATTAATCATTGCTACATCAAGAAGATTCCTATATTGTTTTTTAGAAAGATGTTCTGAAAGATTTAGATGCAGAGCACTTCCTCCATCAAGATATTTGGTAAATTTCGTTCCATGCAGAATAAATTTATCAATGGGTTGAGTATCGCTATCTTCGACAATATAGAAGTAACTGTTATAACAATCTCTTGAAACTTTATAGCCATCCCGCTTATCCCATTTTGCATTTTTAACGCCAAGGTTCTCCGCCAATCTGTTGCTTAATAACCAAAACACTTTAATTAAACATTTGTTTTCCGTTTGATTTCTTTGATAAATTGCTTCATCTTCCGTATTGTATGTACCTTTAATATTATCTTTTAAAGTGTTTTGGCGAAAAAGGTTCTTCTAAAAGTGTCTTTACACTTGACCTTTTTTCTCACATTTCATTTTAGATTATTGTGTGAGTTCAGACTATCGCATCTCCATTTGTTTAATGGAGTTCTCTTATTTAGTCGTTCAGGCTGTATTTAAACTTGCCCCTTGTTATCCATCTCTGGAACTTCAAGTCAATTAAAGAGAATTTTCTAAAAGTAGTTTATGGATTATGCTACTTTGTGTCCACTTATTCTAGGCACGAATTCGGTGTTGAACATTAATTTTTCAGTTCTTGCTTTTTTATTTTCCTCATAGATTGGTTTCAAAATTGATTCAGCATATTTGGCATATTCATCACTGTCTGCGCTTATCGGAATCCCTAAAAATTCTGCACCTTCAACAAAGCCGTTAATACCGATTGTGAGAAATTGTTTTTCAAGAGAAATATATCCCGCATCATAAACCCCAAGTAGCCCAGCTTTTAGACTATCGTATAATGTTTCATTCCACGCAATCAAATATTTATGAATTTTTTTAACCTGTTCTCTTACGGCATTACTAATATCAACATTGTTTCGTTTAGCGTTTTGTACTAGCCGATTAATATTAATAGTAATAACACCCTTTGAACCAGTAGAGACACCTCCTGCGCCAAGTGTGAATGAAAACGTATTATCTTGCAATTCATTTCTTAATCTACAGCAAGACGCCAATGAGTCAACGCTATCGCTCCGATAAATGAAGAAGGAGTGACCTTTTGCCAACATTTCTGCCGCATAATCAGCCCATTCTTTATCAACATATTCTTTTCCGTTGTCAAGTAAATTCAATGTTTCAACTGGAAAAGTCAAAATAACCTTACGTCTTGCATCGTTTAGCCAATTCATAAACCGTTTCTGCAACCAACTTACGCTATTCCATTGCATTGATGTTCCGTCTGGAAATACAAAATTTTCAAAAATTCCATCAAAATATGGATGGTCAAAATAGGCAATATTCCAAAATACAGACTGAAAATTTCTTGCCGCTGCTGGTTGATTAAGAGAATGTACAACTTGTTCAAAACAATCAGTAATTACATTATCAATTGTTTTATTAGTAGATGACAAATCAACAACTTTATCACTATGTAAATAATAATCATTCCCATATTCTTTGCGAATGAAATAATCCATATATGAAAGGAATTCTGGAGTTGATACAGCACCGGCAAACTGAGAAGCAATAGCAAATACTAGATTAACAAATTCTCCACAAAAAGACCTAAGATGTTTTGGTGCTCCCGATAGTCCTCCTAGATTTTTTAATCCGCTACACAAAAAAGGATACATTGTAATACTAACGCAATATGGGTACAGAGGATGAGTTTCATCATGCCGATAAATTTCATGAGATTCAAGTTGACGAATATATTCGTCAGCCAAATCCACTCCATACATTTCTGAAATTTTACGATACATAATATCTCGATTGATTCCAATACCGTCTTTCTTATAGAGTTCTCCAGAAAGAGTAGTAACGTTTTTAGTTTCTACATTTGCATTTGAATCAACCTGACTCCCGCTCGAAGCGTTTTGTGCCTTTTTGTAATCTTCTATAAAATCGATATATTTGTCGTATTTCTGATATTTGTTCAAACTACAACCTCCTATTATTTTAAATTGCTAATAAACTCCATTGCTTTCTTTGTGTCCATCATCTCTTCATTCACTTTTAGCATGGGAACAGAAGAAATGCCAAGATTGAGCATGACGTTTGTGTCTGTTACCTTTGAATATTTAATATTTTTACTATCTAATTTACTTTCTAGCATTTTGCAAACTGGACATTCTGTGGTAAAAATTGTTACGTCCATGAATATCCTCCTTATTCAGATTTATTTGTTTCTTTCAAGTTGTGATAAAAGTTACATTTATTTTCAGCTTCTTTCAACTGCGATTTCAAATGCTTAATTTTAATATTTTTATCGTTAATTTCATCTAGCATCTTACCAGTGATTCGGTAAAAATATACCATAATGAAAATGATAACCACAATAAAAAATACAACCATTAATAATTCATCCACAAACTATACCCTCTTTGATTTCAATAAATTTGTAAATCTTGTCTGCTAACTTATCAATATCTGTTCCTTGTTCGTTTTGCAAAATAATATCTGCATCAAGACTTATTCCTGCAAATTCAATCTTGTCATTAGCGATACGTTTTGCAGTATTCAGTTTATTATCGCCACGATGATACATTCTTACTTTTCTAGTGGCTTCTGGTGCTGTTATATAAATGATATAATACGGTCGTTTACCCTTGTAGTCATTATAAAAATAATCTAGTCCATATGGATTGATAATATAGAAGTTGTTATTCTTATCGTCAACTTGACTTTGAGTTGTACCATATTCATTTCCATTGTACAGCGTATAAGCAACTATATCTGATTTAATAGCTTTGAACTTATCATTTGAAATAAATGTATGAGTGTTAGATTCATGCGGTCGTTTAGGTCGAGTAGTATATGAAAGAATTTTGTTCATATGATATTTTTCACATACTCTATCAACAATGAAATCNNTTACCACTTCCAGACTCTCCGATAACAAAAAAAATATTTTTAGTTTGCATTATCTTCCTCCTCACAAAATTTTAAAAATAAGAATTATTAATAAAATGACAACGAGAAATGTAACACATCCATCACAGTTCATTTTCATCTTTTCCTCCAATTTCAGTTAGATTTGAATTCGTATTTTACAAATCCTTTTGGAACATAAATTTTGTATTTCACAACATTTTCGCATTGTGACCAATCACCACAGAACCAGAATTTGCTTACATCCTTGTTCAGTCTTGTACTGTAACTGTCCAGATGTGGCTTGCCTGTGTTCTCAATTATCAATGATTTAGAACACGGTACTTTGATTT
>DHEX01000079.1:0-496 GCA_002400085.1 Clostridiaceae bacterium UBA4839
GTGACTTCATGGAAGAGTAAGCCATTGCCGGGTTATTTTTGTTTTTTGGCAAAATTGACTTTTAAATTAAATTGCTTCCAAAAATATTGGGGGCAATATTTATGTCATGTAGCAACTGTATATATTACGGCTGGTATTCATCGGATAGAATTTACATCTTCAACTGTAATTCACAATTTAACATCATTAATGAACAAATTACAGCAGAGATAAGAAAAATATATGGAATGAACATCTTTGCAAACGGTAAAGTGAATGGAATATATTTTTCTTATCTCTGCGGTGAATTAAATCTAAATTATGAATCACAGATAAGTACTATAAATTATGGAGTAAAAGGTATAGAATATACTTAAATATTTTATACCTTTTTGTTTTATATTTTTTTGTAAAAAAATAAGCCAGCTTCCTGGCTTATAAGTTTAGGGTTTAATTTTAGGGATATGTTATATGAAAGGGTTTAATATATTTTATCTCTGATGTATTAAGTATAACA
>DHEX01000079.1:582-3743 GCA_002400085.1 Clostridiaceae bacterium UBA4839
TTATGTAATAATAGAAATAAGGTTGTATTTGGGGAAGGAAATAAGAATGCAAAGCTAATGTTTATAGGGGAAGGACCAGGGGCTGACGAGGATGCTACAGGAAGACCCTTTGTTGGCAAAGCTGGCCAACTTTTAACTAAAATATTAAGCTGTGCTAATATAGATAGAAATGAAGTTTATATAGCAAATATAGTAAAATGCAGACCTCCAAAAAATAGGATTCCTTATGACGAAGAAGCTGAAATGTGTATTAATTATTTAAGAAAACAGGTTGCTATTATAAAGCCTAAAATAATTATTTGTTTAGGTGCAACTGCTGCAAAATACATAATTGATAGAAATATAAAAATAACAAAGGATAGAGGAAAATGGATTGAAAAAGGAAAGTTTTTAATGATGGCAACATATCATCCCTCTGCACTTCTAAGAGATCCATCCAAGAAAGCTGATGCATGGAAGGATTTTCAAAGTATAAAAGAAAAATATGATAGTGTATAAAATTATAAATTTTATGCAAAATAAGATATAGGAGGGATTTATGTGTTTAAGATTTTATCAGTTAAGCATGATAATAATGGTGAAATAATTGAATATAAGCTAAGTAATGGTGAAGTAGTAGGTAAACAGGAAGCTGTAAAGCTTGCAGAAGGAGGACAGATAGAGGATGTAACTGTTGGTACTTCAAAATATGGTGAAAAGTTTTTAAGAAGCGTTCCTGATGCAGATAAAAAAAATAACCTGGATAATTTACCTGAAATAGAGTGATTGCTTTGGAAAAGTTAAGGATAGTTAAAGTAATTAGAGATGAAAGTGGTAATATAATAGGCTATGAATTAAATCCAGGTTCAATAATAGATAATGAGCAGGCTGTTTATATGGCTAAAAATAATGAAATTTCAAACGTGATAATCAGGCAGGATGCATCAGGAGGAGAAAAACTTTATGGAATAGGATTTGATATTGAAAAACTTAGCGAATTAGATTAAAAAGGCGGGTATCGCCTTTTTTCTTTTTTTAACTTGATGTAAAATAAGACTAGAATTGAATGAAATTATGAAATTTGGAGGGAACGGTTTGATTACGCTTGAAGACTTAAAAGAGGAGTATATAAAATTAATAGAAGAAGAGCTGAAGGTAAACTCGAAAGTTGTATTTGGAGAAGGAAATGAAAGCGCAGATGTTATTCTAATAGGTGAAGCACCCGGAAAAACGGAGGAAGAGCTTGGTAAGCCATTTGTCGGTGCATCGGGTAAAAACTTAGATGAGTTTTTAAACATCTTAAAGATGAAAAGAGAAGATATTTATATAACTAATGTAGTAAAGATAAGACCTTTTAAAATAAATGAGAAAACAGGGAAAAAATCAAATAGGACTCCTAATAAAAAAGAAATAGAATTATCAATAGATACTTTGGAAAAGCAAATCCATATTGTAAATCCTAAAATTATTGTTACTCTTGGGAATATTCCATTAAGGGCTATTTTAAGAGATGATAGTGCTAAAATAGGAAATTATCATGGGAAGATGATTAAGTGTAAAGACTATTACCTCTTTCCGCTATATCATCCTGCTAGCATAATATATAACAGAAGCCTTAAAGAAACCTATTATAACGATGTAAAAGAACTTAAAGATGCATTAACTAGAATTTAATCAAATGGAGGGATAATAATTGAAATACTGTTTTGATGAATTTAAAAAGAATATAAGTGGTAAAAAAGTTGCCGTAGTAGGTGTGGGTATTAGCAATGCACCTCTTATAAAAATGATAGTTAATTTAAATGCACAGGTTACTGCATGTGATAGAAGGCAAAGTCTTGGTGATATTGAAGATAAGCTGAAAAGTTTAGGGGTTACTCTTTGCCTTGGAGAGGATTATTTAAAAGGGGTTATAGGCTGTGATGTGATCTTTAGAACACCATCCCTTAGACCTGATAATGACTACTTAGTTAAAGCAAGGAAAGATGGGGCATATGTTACATCTGAAATGGAACAATTTTTAAAATACTGCCCATGCAAAGTATTTGGAGTTACAGGCAGTGATGGAAAAACAACAACAACTACATTGATAAGTGAGATGTTAAAAACTACTGGCAGGAGAGTTTTCTTGGGTGGGAATATAGGAAATCCGCTTTTTAACATTATTGAAGAAATTAAAGAGGATGATTTTGCCGTTGTTGAGCTTTCGAGCTTTCAGCTTATGGATTCAAAATATTCTCCTGATGTATCTGTAGTAACTAATGTAAGCCCGAACCACCTTGATATTCATAAGGATATGAATGAATATATAAGTGCAAAGAAGAATGTTTACTTACACCAGAATGAAAATGGCGTTTTAATACTGAATAGGGATAATGATATAACATATTCTATGAAGAATGAAGCAAAAGGTAAAGTGAATATGTTTAGTATAAAAGACAGCAGCACTTTTGCTCATTTATGTGGTGAAAAGCTAATTGTAGGCGGGGAAGAGGTATGCAATATTGATGAGGTAAAGCTGCCAGGAATGCACAACATAGAAAATTTATTAGCTGCTTTTTCAGCAGCTTATGGATATGTAGACATAAGTCAAATGAGGGAAATTGCTAAAACTTTTGCAGGGGTAGAACATAGAATAGAGTTTGTAAAAGAAATAAACGGGATTAAATTTTATAATGATTCTATAGCCTCAAGTCCTACAAGGACTCTTGCAGGGCTTAAATCCTTTAAGCAAAAGGTAATACTCATTGCTGGCGGATATGATAAAAAAATTCCTTTTGATATTCTTGCAAGTGAAGGGATTGATAGGATTAAGACTTTAATAGTAATGGGAAATACAAAGGATAAAATAAAGAAAGCCTTTAAGGAAGAAATGAAAAGGTCAAATAAATTTGTTCCAATTATAGAAGCGCAATCCCTTGAAGATGCAGTTATGAAAGCATACAGATCAGCAGTAAAAGGAGATATAATTACAATGTCCCCTGCTTGTGCAAGCTTTGATATGTTTAAAAACTTTGAGGAAAGAGGAAAGGAGTTTAAAAGGATTGTAAACAGTATTAATTAGATAGGACTTTCAATTTATAGTTTAGATTTAATTCACCACTGCGATAAGAAAAATATATTCCATTCACTTTTCCCGTTTGCAAAGATGTTCTAAGAATTAAAATGCCAGACAAGCCAAG
>DHEX01000079.1:3748-3945 GCA_002400085.1 Clostridiaceae bacterium UBA4839
ATATTTTTCTTATCTCCACTGTAATTTGTTCAAGTAAAAACAGCAACATTGCCGTGAGTATCATCATATAAGAAAGAGAGATAAAATGAGAGAGGACAAGTATAGTGCATATAAATAAGAATAACGAGCAACATATAAAAAGAGAGAGAAAAGGATAAATGATAATATACTAACTGTCGCCGCAAAAGGCGGTGGCG
>DHEX01000023.1:0-12120 GCA_002400085.1 Clostridiaceae bacterium UBA4839
TAAAACCCATTTCGTTTTTAAAAAAGGGATTATTTGTTATACTTATTATTAAAGTGTACAAGCTATAAAAATAAAAAAGCTATAAAGTTAAAACATTAATTAAGGGAAAATTAGCGGCTATCTGGGGAAAATGTAATGCAAATGGGGTAAAAGGCTAGCTTTTAAAGGGTAAATAGGCTAATTATAACGACGGAGAACGATTGTTATATGTCCCAAAAAGGACAAAAAGGATAAAAGGAGGGGGAAGGGTTGGTTATAGATGAGAGGGAAGCACAGTCAATTGTAAACAGGCTTATAAGTATATTGGGAAAAAATATTAACATAATAGATAAAAAAGGGGTAATTATTGCTTCTGGTGATAAAAAAAGAATAGGGAGTATTCATGAGGCAGGGAAAATTGCAGCAGAGAAGAAAGAAGAAATTACTGTAAATAATGAAAATATTGAAATTTATAAGGGATGCAAAACAGGAGTAAATATACCAGTATATTATGAAAATGAAGTTGAATGTGTGGTTGGAATTACAGGAAAAGTTGAAGATGTAAAAGGGTATGCCCTTATTGTAAAGGAACTGGTAGAGCTCATGGTACAGGAAATTGAAAGAAGAAAGTTTGAGTACTTAAAGGGCAGGTCTATTAGAAGTTTTGCAAGGGAACTTTTAAAAGAACATGATGTTGAGGATATAAATGTTATAGATTCAAGGGCAAAAGTTATGAACTTTGATGTTAACATTGAGAGGACTGTTATAAAGCTTGATATATGTGGTTTTACTCCAATAATAAATTATTATGAGGATGAAAGCGAAGTTATGATACAGAATTTTAAGCAGCAGGTAGATGATAGAATAAACTTACTTTTAGATAATAATGAAATTGCTTTTAATATGCATGATGATAAGTTTGTAATATTTAAGAGTACAAAAACTGATATATTAAATTTTTGTATTAAACTACAAAATACTTTAAGAAATGATTTTAAAATTGAAGTTTATATGGGGATTGGATGTAATTGTAAAGGGTACATGGATTATAATAAATCATACTTAATGGCAGACAAAGCTATTGAAATTGGTAAAAAGATAAACCCTGAAAAAAGAATTTATTTTGCTGAGGATTATAAACTGCATATGCTTTTGGAATCTGCAGCTAGGGAAAGCAAAAATGATTATATGGAAAGCTTTAAAGATATATTTGAACACTATAAAGAAAATGAGGAAATGCTTAATACAATTAAGACATATTTCGAATGCAATATGAGTATAAAAGAAACTGCTTCAAAAATGTATGTTCATAGAAATACTATTTTGTATAGATTAAATAAATTTAAAGAAAAGTACTCTATTGATATTTTTGATACTGTTAATTGCATGAAAATTTATATAGCTTTAATTTTAAAATATCAGACTGTTGAAAATAATAATAATTCAATATAGATTTAAGTTGCTTTTAGTTAAATTACTATACTTTTGTATACGGTGCACAAAATAATGTGCAAATATATGAAAATGTTTATAGTTATTGTATATTGCTGCATAATGCACTAAATTGTAAAATAATTATAATGAGTTTTAAGATAATTCTGATCTTTTGGAGGCATAAATATGAAAATTGTTGTGGCACCAGATTCATTTAAAGGAAGTTTGACTGCAATGGAAGTTGCAGAGGCAATAGAAAGGGGAATAAAAAAAGTTGATGAAAAGATTGAAGTTATAAAAGCTCCTATGGCAGATGGAGGGGAGGGCACAGTACAGTCTTTAGTTGATGCAACAGGGGGGAAGATAATAGAAACTTTTGTTTCAGACCCTCTTTTAAGAAGGATTAAAGCTTTTTATGGCATACTTGGAGATAATAAAACTGCTGTTATTGAAATGGCAGCAGCATCAGGACTTCCACTTTTAAGGGAGGATGAAAGAAATCCTTTAAAAACAACGACTTATGGTACAGGGGAACTTATTTTGGATGCATTAAACAGAGGATGTAGAAATATAATAATTGGAATTGGTGGCAGTGCTACAAATGATGGGGGAGAGGGCATGGCAAAAGCACTTGGCGTTGAATTTACTGATAGAGATGGGAAAGATATTGGATTTGGCGGAGGATCTCTATATAAGCTTTATAAAATAGATTTATCTAAAATTGATAAAAGAATTTATGAATGTAATATCTCCGCAGCTTGTGATGTGGATAATCCTCTTTGCGGAGAAAGAGGCGCCTCTTTTGTGTTTGGTCCCCAAAAGGGTGCTTCACCTAAAGATGTTAAAATTCTTGATAATAATTTAAGACATTATGGAGAAATGATTGAAAAAACTTTAGGAAAAAAGATTATAAATTACGAAGGGGCAGGGGCAGCAGGGGGCCTTGGAGCAGGACTTTTAGTATTTCTGAATGCAGAGCTTAAAAGGGGTGTAGAAATTGTTATTGAAACTACTGGGCTTGAAAAGAAAATAAAGGATGCAGATCTTGTTATTACAGGTGAGGGCATGATTGATTTTCAGACAGCCTTTGGGAAAACACCCTATGGTGTAGTTCAGGTTGCATCTAAATATGGTGTTCCTGTAATTGCAATTGCAGGTGGAATAGGAAAGGATGCAAATACTCTTTATAATAAAGGATTTAAAAGTATATTTTCTATTGTAGACAGACCAATGAGTTTAAATGAGGCTATGGAAAATGGGAGTATGCTTTTAGAAGACACAGCTGAAAGAATAATGAGGGCTCTTAAAATTAATTTGAAATAAGTCATAGATAAAGTCAGCATTATTTAAAGCATAGTTTATAATAAAAAAATTATGAGGGGGTTATATTATGGCTTCAGGTCCTATGCTTGTTGTGGCGCTTTTAATTTCAATTATATTTATCGTATTTGCCACATCAAAATTAAAACTTCATCCGTTTTTAGCATTAATTATTGCCTGTTATGCACTTGCCTTTATGGCGAAAGTTCCTGCACTTAAAGTGGCAGAATTCATTAATAAGGGCTTTGGCGGCACTCTAACAAGTATTGGTATAGTTATCGTTTCAGGATGTATAATAGGAACAATACTTGAAAAATCAGGGGCAGCACTTAAGATGGCAGAGGTTGTACTTAAACTCGTTGGGGAAAAAAGACCTACTGTTGCAATGAGTATAATAGGATACATAGTTTCAATACCGGTATTTTGCGATTCTGGATTCGTAATACTTTCATCACTTAATAGAACTCTTGCAAAGAAAACAAAAACTTCAATGGTTGCAATGGCTATAGCATTATCTACAGGACTTTATGCAACTCATACCCTTGTTCCACCAACACCCGGTCCTATAGCTGCTGCAGCAAATTTAAAACTTGATAATTTGCTCCCTGTTATTTTAATTGGACTGATTGTTGCTATTCCAGGTGCTATTGCAGGGAATATATTTGCCAATAAAGTTGGACCAAAATATAAGAGTAAGTTTGAAGAAGATGATGATGGATTAACCTATGAGGAGGAATTAGAAAAGCATGGGAAGCTCCCATCAGCATGGAAATCCTTTGCACCAATTGTAATTCCAATTATTTTAATGGCTTTAGGTTCTATTGCAAGTTTTCCATCCCATCCTTTTGGAGAAGGAGCTTTTAAAACAATATGTAATTTCTTTGGAACACCTGTAAATGCTCTTTTGGTTGGAGTTGCATTTTCATTTTTACTTCTTCCTAAGTTTGATAGTGAAACATTAAACGGATGGATTGGAGAGTCTTTAAAAGATGCAGCTACAATTTTAGTTGTAACTGCTGCTGGCGGTGCTTTTGGGAATGTAATTAAAGAGATTAAAGTTGGAGATTATATAGGGCAAAGTTTAAGCGGCTTAAGCCTTGGAATATTTTTGCCATTTATAATAGCAGCAGCATTAAAAACTGCACAGGGTTCATCCACAGTTGCAATAGTTACGACATCAGCATTGCTTTATCCGCTTCTTCCTGTGCTTGGACTTAACAGTGAAATGGGGAAAGTACTAACAGTTATGGCAATAGGAGCAGGAGCAATGACAGTTTCTCATGCAAATGACAGCTACTTCTGGGTTGTTACACAGTTTAGTGGTATGGATGTAAAAACAGCTTATAAGACTCAAACAGTAGCAACATTAATACAAGGACTTGTAACAATAGCAACAGTATTTGTATTGTCATTATTCTTGTTATAGTGTCAAAAGAATGAAAAATACTATAAATCGTAATTGGACTATCAAAATTTGGGGGGTCGGAACGGTCAAGACCGTTCCCTACAGCTTGTCTGGTGCCTTTTACCTTAGAGTATCGAAGTGAAGACCAAAGTGAATGGGGGCTATTTTGCAACAGCCCCTATCAAAAATAGATAAATATTAAATTAAAAAGGGCAGTTCACAAATTTTGCTGATATGCATTAAGTATTTGTGAACTGCCTTTAACTTATTATTTTACAACAATGTTATAAATCTTTCCTGGGATGTATATTTCCTTTACAATACTTTTGCCTTCAATATTTTTCTTAATAACTTCATTAGACATAACCTTTTCTTTTACAGTGGCTTTATCATCATCAATGGAAATGCTTACTGTTGACCTAACCTTTCCATTTATTTGAATGGCAATTTCAACTGTGTTTTCAACAGTCTTTTCTTCAATCCATTTTGGCCACTTTTGATTGTAAAGCCTTCCTTCAAATCCAAGTTCCTGCCACATTTCTTCAGTTATATGAGGTGCTACAGGATTTAAAAGAATTAGGAAGGTTTTTAATTCTGCTTTGTTTATCTTTTGAACAGCATAAAAATCATTTACAAGGGACATCATTGCAGCTATGGCAGTATTGAATTTCATTTGCTCAAAATCAAGGCTAACCTTTTTAATGGTTTGATGCATCTTAGTTTCAAGTTCATTTGAATATGAATCACCATCTACAACGATATCCATAAGTCTCCACACTCTATCCAAGAATCTTCTGCATCCTTTTACACCTTGCTGCGACCATGGAGCGCTTTGATCAAAAGCTCCTATAAACATTTCATAGGTTCTAAGAGTATCAGCACCAAATTCATTTACTATATCATCAGGATTTATTACATTCCCCCTTGACTTTGACATCTTTTCATTATTTTTGCCTAAAATCATTCCATGGGAAGTTCTCTTTACATAAGGTTCAGGCATTGAAACACAGCCTATATCATAAAGGAACTTGTGCCAGAATCTTGAGTATAAAAGATGCAAAGTAGTGTGTTCCATTCCGCCGTTGTACCAATCGACCGGCATCCAGTAATCTATTGCCTCTTTTGATGCAAAAGCCTTATTATTGTGAGGGTCAGTAAATCTTAAAAAGTACCAGGATGAGCCTGCCCACTGGGGCATAGTGTCAGTTTCCCTTGTAGCTTTTCCGCCGCATTTTGGACATGTAGTTTCAACCCAATCTTTAATATTTGATAGAGGCGATTCTCCAGTATCCGTTGGCATATAGTTTTCTACATCAGGAAGAGTTACAGGAAGCTCACTTTCAGGCACTGGAACCCATCCGCATTTTTCACAGTAAACAAGTGGAATTGGCTCTCCCCAGTATCTTTGACGGGAGAATACCCAGTCCCTTAACTTGTAGTTTACTTTTTTCTTTCCTATGCCTTTTTCCTCAAGCCATGCAATCATTTTCTTTTTAGCATCACTTACTTCCATTCCATTTAAAAAATCTGAGTTAACAAGAATTCCTGATTCAGTATCAGTAAATGCTGCTTCATTAACGTTTCCGCCCTTTACAACCTCGATAATTGGAAGATTGAATTTTTTTGCAAACTCCCAGTCCCTTTCATCATGAGCTGGAACTGCCATAATTGCACCTGTTCCATAGGACATAAGAACATAATCAGATATCCATATAGGTATTTCCTTTTGGCTTACAGGGTTTATTGCTTTAAGGCCTTTAAGTTCTACGCCAGTTTTTTCTTTTACTAGTTCTGTTCTTTCAAAATCAGATTTTTTACTTGCTTCTTGTTTATATTTTTGAATTTCCTCATAATTTTTAATTTTATCTTTGTATTTATCAATTATGGGATGCTCTGGAGATACAACCATATATGTGGCGCCAAATAAAGTGTCAGGACGGGTTGTAAATACCCTTAAACATTCATCAGTTCCCTTAATTTTAAAATCAACCTCGGCACCTTCAGATCGTCCTATCCAGTTTCGCTGCTGAGTTTTTATCTTTTCAGTATAATCAACCTTATCAAGATCATTTAAAAGTTTTTCAGCGTAGTCAGTTATTTTCAGCATCCACTGCTTT
Source organism: Clostridiaceae bacterium UBA4839 (assembly GCA_002400085.1). GTDB lineage: Bacteria > Bacillota > Clostridia > Clostridiales > Caloramatoraceae > UBA4839. Next base: position 6,256 of record DHEX01000023.1, read on the forward strand.
TTAACCTTTCTTACAACCTGTCCTCCGCATCTTTCGCACACACCATTTACAACTTCCTCATTGGCGAGCCCGACTTTACACTGGGTACACCAGTTTATAGGCATTTCAGCTTTATATGCAAGACCCTTTTCAAAAAGCTTTAAGAATATCCACTGTGTCCATTTATAGTACTCCGGATCAGTAGTATTTATTTCTCTTGACCAATCAAAGGAATATCCAAGAGATTTAAGCTGAGCTTTAAACCTTGCTACATTTTTTTCTGTTACTATTTTTGGATGGATTTTATTTTTAATTGCATAATTTTCTGTTGGAAGACCAAAGGCATCCCATCCCATTGCAAATAAAACATTGTAACCTTCCATTCTTCTTTTTCTCGCTATTATGTCCATAGCAGTATAAGGTCTTGGATGACCTACATGAAGGCCTTCGCCTGAGGGATATGGGAATTCAACTAAAGTATAATATTTTGGTTTTGATCTATCAATTTCAGCTTTAAAAGGTTCCTCCTTATCCCATATATCCTGCCATTTCTTTTCAATTTCTTTTGGGTTATATTCTCTAGCCATGTTACTCCTCCTTTTTAAATTTATAACAAATGATTATATTACTTTGTTAAAGTATTCAAATCAAATAAAAAAAGCCCTTCGTCTGAAAGAGACGAAAGGGTTTCCGTGGTACCACTCTAATTGATAGCACTATGCTATCCACTTTTAATTTTAACGGATAATTCCGGCTAAAACTACTTAAATTCGCTTTAGCAACTCAAGGACGAGTTCAGAAAATGATTATTACTGCTTTTCACCAAAATGCAGCTCTCTTAAAATAATCAATATCTTACTGCTTCCATTCACAGCCTTTATAAATTTATAAATTTCTTATAATTCTATCAGACAACGAAAGAAAAATCAATACCTTAAAAGCTAAAGTACTGAATAAGTAGTAGGATATTAATTGAAAAACTAAATTCCACCCCTGTGAGATTCAATGTGGAATTTAGTTTTTCAAAATCAATGATGGAAGTTAGTTTTGCAAAATCACTAGGTAAAAGATATCTGATATTTTTTTATCCGATGGCTACCATCCGTAATATTCAAACGGCTGCTACGCCCCTGGATCGATTCTTCTAAAGCTCAGCTGGAAAGGGATTCCTTATAAGAAAGCTCCATCTGAGTCTAAGAATCATCTTATCCGATGGCAGCCATCAGATAAATTAACTTACCTCAAGTTTTCTAAATCTATCATAAATAGCATATAAAAATACAGCTGAAACAAAAGCCATAAACATATAAATAATATTTTTATGTTCAATATTTACTCCAAATATATTATAAGTTCTTAATCTGTTAAATAAATTTCTCACCCTCATGAAATCAGTATAAAATAAGTTTTTCATAATCCATGTTATATCTAATTTTTTAATAGAGCTTAATGGAATATCATGTATAAAATAGGGGATAATAAAAACCAGGCTTCCTGTAAAAAGGACACTTAAAATAGATTTGTTTATTACAGAAAGAAATAGTATAAAAATTGCAAAGGCAATACTTGCCAAAGTACTTATAAAATATTCTATTATATAGTACTGAAGGCATGTAAAATTGTAGGGTGATGATTTATAAGATATAAGCTTTTGTATGGGGTACATATAGCCATCAATGCCTGCATATTTGCAGTTTATAATAAAGTTAAAAACATAAAAAAATGTATTTAAAATCACTATAAAAATAATACTTGATATTATTTTACAGGTAACAATATTTTTTCTGCCATTTTTAGTACACAATATTATTGAATCTGTATGCATATTATATTCACCTGTGAAAACATTTGAGAGCATTAAAATTATAAGAGCACCAATAAAAACGCTTCCTGCTTTGTAGGGAAAACTTATCATTCTTTCAAAGGATATGGTTTTGTTGTTCATATAATAGGAATTTGTTGTATAAGCATAGGCAGCAGTAAAAATTAGTACAACAGGGTATAAAACTATGTTTGAAAACAATTTATATAATTCATCTTTTATAATTTCCATTTAACTCACCTGATGCCTTATAGATAAAAAGTAAATAAGTGAAATTGACACAGCATATAGTACGGGTATAAAAATCAATAAAAAATTATGATAAAGCATTGGATTTCCTAAAAAGTTTATTATATCAATGCCTTGTCCAAATCCATCAAGCCTAATTAAATCAGTATAGGTAACAGCGAATATCTTTCTTACTGGAAAATTAAAAGTGTCGCTGACATAGGGAACTAAAAATACCATTCCTGATATAAACGCAGGTACTAAATAGTTTTTACATAAACTTGACATAATGAGGACAAACAGCCCAAAGGCAAAGGAGCCAAGAAGAATAAAAATTCTTTGTATAAGGTAAAATTTTATTACTGGCATATCAAATGGAGTACAATCATATAAACGCTGTAAATTTTTTAAGGGGACATTGTATCCCTTAAATCCGTATAAAGTTCCATAAGTTATTAATTCGAAAAGTGAAAAAATAAGTACAACAAAAATACAATATATTAATACTGCTGTAATTTTAGATAGAATAAGCTTACCCTTTCCATGCCTGCTGCTTAAAATTATGTTGTCCATTTTTGAATTATATTCTTCACTGAAAACAGGGGATACGCCAAGTATTATAAGGATTCCTATAAATAAAAAAACAATATAACTATTTGATTCTAAAATTTCATCCCATCCTGCAGTATAATAAATAGAATCTTTATACCCTGTCTTTTTAAGGGTTTCATACTCTAATTTTTCTACTTTATATTTATAAGAATTTGGTTCAAGCTTACTTAAACTTTCTTCTGATTTCGAAATCCAGTTAGAATAATTTTCTTTGTGGTTTTCTATATTCAAGACCTCAATGTGATATAGGCTTTTTCCAAAAAACTCCTCTCTATTCTCTCTAAAATCCATATTTTCTATATCTTTTCCAAACTTTTTTGCTCTTTCAATTTTTTCACTATCAATTTTTCCTTCATAGCCTTCGAAATATTTATTATAAGCTCCTTTTACAATATGCAAATCTCCAACTTCATGCATCGTAAAAAGGCTGTATATTATTAAAATAATTATAGCAGCATAAATTAATTTTTTAGAAAATATCTTATACAGCTCGTCCTTTAAAAGTTCCATAATATCACTTCCTATTCAGATAATTCATCGAAATAATATAGAAAAACATCTTCCATCGTAGGAATTTCAGCTTCTGCACTATCATCAGGCCTATTTTCAGAAATTATTCTTGTTTCAATCTTATTGCCATTTCTAAATATATTACCTACAGTAAATCTTTCTTCAATAGTTTTTAAGCCATTTTCATCAGTAAGCACTTTCCAAACCTTTCCCTTAATCTCATTGGTTAAGCTTTCACTGCTTCCTGTTTTTAAAATTTCACCTTTTTTTATAAGTACAATTTCTTTTGAAATATATTCAATATCAGAGACAATATGTGTGGATAAAATGACTATTTTATCCTTAGAAATTTCCGAAAGTAAATTTCTAAATCGAACCCTTTCCTTTGGATCAAGTCCTGCAGTAGGTTCGTCCATTATAAGTATTTTGGGGTCATTTAACAGTGCTTGAGCTATTCCAAGCCTCCTTTTCATTCCGCCAGAAAAGGTCCCTGTTTTTACATTGCTGTATTCTTTTAAATTTGTAATTTCAAGAAGCTCTTCAATTCGTTTTTGGGATTCAGTTTTACTAAGCCCTTTAAGTGCAGCAATGTACATTAAAAATCTGTGAGCAGTAAAGTTTTTATAAACTCCAAAATCCTGAGGAAGATATCCAATTAAATTCCTATACCTATAGTCCATGTCTTTAATATCTTCTCCATTAAGCATTACTGAGCCATCTGTAGGATTTAAAACATCAGCAAGAATCCTAATAATGGTTGTCTTTCCTGCACCGTTTGGACCTAAAAGGCCATATACCCCTTCTGTAAATTCATAGGAAAAATTTTTAACAGCACAAAACTTACCATATTTTTTTGTAACATTTCTTATTTCAAGCTTCATTTAATTCACTTCCTTTTCTAAGACATTGGTTTTTAAAAACTTTTTAGTATTAAATATTAAAAGAAGTACTCCTGAGATTAAAATTAAAAGATACTGAAAAAAGTCTATTGAAAAAAATCTATTAATATACTTAGGGGACATACTTATTGAGAAGGATATGGCTATCCATATAAAAATACAGGCCATGCATGAATAATATCCTCTGGTTTTTGAACATATATAAAGGGATACTGCAGATACAAATGTAAATGGAGTAAGACATACCATTGTAACTTTTAATATATCCACATTTTCATTTATATTTATTAACATTATTGACAGCAGTGTGTTAAGAATAATGTTATAAATACCTGCTAAAGTTAGCTTTGAAAATACCATTTCTCTGTTTGATATCCTGCAGGACATTTCAAGCTCTAAAACTCCTTCTTCTCTTCCCTTTATAACTTCTAATATACCTAAAACAAATGGAAGAGGTGAGATGAGCATAATGGTTATATAGGGATTTACTCCATTACTATAAACTATATAAAATCCAAAAATGTAAAGACATAAGGTGAAAATCCAATAGGCATGGCTTATAGAATACAAGCTTATATTCCATCTTTCAATAAAATACTTAAAATTCTTATATAATTTTTCGTACCATTTTGTTTTCTGAGGAATATATTCACTTAAGCTATTTATTACCCTTTCAATCTCACATTCATCTGGCATATTAACTGTATATTTAGAAAAGAGATCTGAAAGGTAATCAGTGGTCATTCCCTCAGGCAGATCCATTTCCTCTATATCAAATTTCTTTTCTTCTTTTATCAAGTTTTTCACCCCCTTCTATTTCTTTCCTTACCTTTTCAAGGCCTTGATATATTCTTGATTTTACCGTAGATTCATTAGCATTTGTTATATCCGCTATCTCTGAGATTTTCATATCATAATAAAACTTTAGTAATATTGCTTCCCTTTGAAAATCGGGAAGGTTTAAAATTGCCTTTTTTACCTTTTGCCTATCTTCCTTATATTCAAAAAAATCAGAGACATTTTCACCAGATATTTTTTCATCATCAAATTCTTCAAAGTTTTTTCCAACGTTTTTATAATAGTTGCTTTTATAATAATCTTTACATGTGTTTACAGCTATTTTCAAAATATAGCTTTTAAATTTTCCATCAGATATTTTGAATGTCCTTATTGCTTTAATCATTTTAATAAAAGTTTCCTGGGTTAAATCATAGGATAGATGATAATTCCCTGAATATCTGTATATGTAGGAAAATACAATGTTATAATATTTTTTGACAAGTAATTCCATGGCACTTTTACTGCCTGATAAAATTTCTCTTATAAGCGCCTCATCTTCCATATATTTATCACCTTCTTTCATTATTATAACGATAAAAAAAGAGAAAAGTTTTAAAATACTTATTTTTGAGGATCTAAGCTTATAGTTGATTTTAATGAATTTGATAATAAATTAATGAATTTATAGTAAGAGCAATTATAGGGAGATGTGGTTAAAGTATGTTAAAATAAAGATGTGGAATAAAATGGTTGCGACAAGATTAATTCATGTTTTAAAAAGGGGCTGTTGCACTAAGAAATTTATATACAATTTTCAATTTGCAATTTAAAATCATTAATGAATAAATTACAGCGGAGATAAGGAAAATATATGGAATGAACATAGAGCTTCTTTGTGAACGGTAAAGTGAATGGAATATATTTTTCTTATCGCAGCGGTGAATTAAATCTAAATTACGAATAAAGCATTTATTCTTAGTGCAACAGCCCCGTCTATAATCACTTTCTTATTTTTTTTGCTCTAGGATAATATTT
>DHEX01000023.1:12241-18858 GCA_002400085.1 Clostridiaceae bacterium UBA4839
CAATAGAATGTTATTACTATTATAGTAGAGAGCACGAATAACAATACACAAATAGATAGAAATCCTCCACCCAAAGCTTTCCCATATTGTAATTGGAAAGCTCTAGCAGTTGCTGAACCTGCATTTTGTGTGTTTACCTCTTTCCAGGTTCCACTTGTAATTACAACAAGACCAGTCATAGTACAAATAACAATTGTATCCATAAAAACTTCAAACACACCCCATAGTCCTTGTCTTGCAGGATGGTCTGTAGAAGCTGCAGCATGAGATATTGAAGTACTACCCATACCTGCTTCATTTGAATACATTCCCCTTGCAGATCCCCATCTAATTGCCTGTGCAATACCAGCTCCAGCAAATCCGCCAACAGCTGCTTGACCTGTAAATGCTCCTTTGAATATCATTGCAAATGCTTCAGGTATGTGACTACCATTACAAATTATAATTATCAAAGAAAGAATTATATAAATTATGGCCATAAAAGGAACCATTTTCTCAGTTACTTCTCCTACACGCTTTACTCCGCCAAATACTACAATTGACACAACTATTATAACGCCAATAACACTAACAATAGGTGGTATATTGATAGTTTCAAGAGTTTGAGTGATTGACTGAGTTTGTACTGGCAATGATGCTAATATTTCAATCATGAAGAAAAAGGCACACAAAATTCCTAAAGTTTTGCCAAGACTGCCTTTTATTCCGTTTTTTAAATAATAATATGGGCCACCTACGTACTCTCCTTTTTCATTTCGTTCTCTATATGCTACACCAAGCGTTGCTTCTGAAAATTTTGTAGCTTGACCAACAATTGCAGTAACCCACATCCAAAACATAGCTCCAGGTCCTCCCATAGCAATTGCTACAGGCACACCAACAATGTTTGCTCCACCAATAGTAGAAGCGAGTGCTGAACTCAAAGCTTGAAATGGAGTAATTGATCCTTCTCCTTTCGTGTTCTTTTCAAATATTTTGCCCAATGTTTGACTAAAAATAAATTTTAAATGCTTAAATTGGAAAAAACCTAATTTAATAGTTAAAAAAATTCCTCCACCTACTAATAAAATTAGCATTGGGGGTCCCCATATCCAATTAGCTATTTTCGTAATAGCATCAAAAAAACCTTCCACAAAATATTCTCCCTTTCTTTTTGTGTATTATTTTAATGTGAAGATCCTTTAGATTGATTTAACTGTACTATTTTAATCCCACTAGCAACGCCAGCATTAGTTTTTATTAAAACTTTGTGTCTCCCTCTGCTGTCAACCCCTTTCTACTCCTGACGGAACTATAGAAACCCTAAATTAAACATCTTTTATTTCCTTTGGGGCTCCTACTATCATTAAAAATCACCCTTAAATTTTAAATAGTTGTACTATATAGTACAACTATTTACATCTAATGTCAATAATAGCCCGAAAGTTCCAAAAAAATCGCTAAATGTATTAATTGAAATCTTAAATTCCACCCATGTGAGGTTCGATGCGTGAGCTAAAAGTGCCAGGCACGTGGCATGTGGCAAAAAGCTTGTCATTCATAGGAAAGAGGGGCGAATGAACAGGTGGTCATTTGCGACAATTTTTTCCTTGGGGGGAAAAAACATAGACCCATATAGGAAAGTTTACAAATTGTGAAACATCAATATTTAATTTACATTTAACGAAGAAAAATATAATGTATATTGATTATTTTTATTGTTAATGATATATTTATGCTATATATAAATTGATTGATTTGAATTCTAAAGGTAGGAATTTATTTTTTTTGTTATATTTGCAAACGATTGCACCAAATAAATCAAGAGGAGGGCTTGCTATGAAAGAACTTGTGGGTATAGACGAATGGAAGATAGTAGAAGATGGTATTCATATGCACAATAACAGATTTTACGAGAGCTTAATGAGCCTTGGAAATGGATATATGGGAATGAGGGGAAACTTTGAAGAAGGTTTTTCAGGAGATACTTTACAGGGTACATATATTGCAGGGGTTTACTATCCGGATAAAACAAGGGTAGGCTGGTGGAAAAACGGATATCCTGAATATTTTGCTAAGGTAATAAATGCCCCAAACTTTATTGGAATAGATGTAATTTTAAATGGTGAGAAGCTTGATGTTGCAAAAATGAAGGTAATGGGCTTCAAAAGAGAGCTTGATATGCAGCACGGATGCCTTAAAAGGTATTTTACAGTACAAGATAAAAAGGGAAATGTAACAGAAGTGTGTGCAGAAAGGTTTTTAAGCTTAAAAAGGAAAGAAGCAGCAACTATTAAATATAGTGTAACACCAGTAAATTATGACGGCAAAATAGAACTTACCCCTTATATTGACGGGAATATTTCAAATGAGGATTCAAACTATGATGAGAAATTTTGGAATGAAATTAATAGAAAATCAACTGATTTTAATGCATATTTAACTATGGAAACTAAAAAACTTGGATTTAGGGTTACCTGTGCAATGAAATGTGACATAAAAGGAGAAAGTATAAATATAGAAAAATCTCAAAATATAAGCAGAGAAAAATATGTAGGTAAGAGGTTTTTGGTAGATGTCCCTAAGGGAAAAACTGCAGTGCTGTATAAATATATAACTGTAACAAATAACAGGTATATTAATAATGAGAAACTTGAAGCAGAGGCTGTTAACTTACTTAATGATATATATAGAAAAGGTTATGATGAGCTCTTTTTAGAGCAAAAAAATGCTTGGAACGAAGAATGGGAAAAGAGCGATATTGTAATTGAAGGAGATGCAAAGGCACAGCAGGCTATAAGATTTAATATATTTCAGCTTAGCCAGACTTATAGAGGAGATGACCCAAGACTTAATATTGGTCCAAAAGGTTTTACAGGCGAAAAATATGGTGGATGCACTTACTGGGATACAGAGGCTTACTGCCTTCCATTTTATTTAAGTACCCACAGCAGCGAGGTTTCAAAAAATCTTCTAATTTATAGGTATAAACACCTTGAAAAGGCAAAGGAAAATGCAAGAAAGCTTGGCTTTAAGGGAGCACTTTATCCTATGGTTACAATGAATGGTGAAGAGTGCCATAATGAGTGGGAAATAACTTTTGAAGAAATACACAGAAATGCAGCTATATCCTATGCTATTTTTAATTATGTAAGGTATACAGGCGATGAGGAGTATCTGCCTTTGTTTGGATATGAAGTTTTAGTTGAAACAAGCAGATTTTGGGCAGATAGGGTAACTTACAATAAATATAAAGATGTTTACATGATATTAGGTGTAACAGGACCAAATGAATACGAAAACAATGTAAACAACAATTGGTATACAAATAAAATGGCAGCTTGGAATTTAAAATATACTTTAGAAGTTTCAAAGCTTTTAGAAGAAAAGTATCCAAAAAGATATGAAGAGCTTAAAAGGAAGCTTAAAATATCTGATGATGAGTTTAATAAGTGGAAGGATATTATAAATAAGATGTACTACCCATATATAAAGGAATTCGATGTATTTGAGCAGCAGGATGGATACATGGATAAGGAGCAGATTCTTGTATCTGAGCTTGATAAGAAAGAATTACCTATAAATCAGCACTGGTCTTGGGATAGGATATTAAGATCATGCTTTATTAAGCAGGCTGATGTACTTCAAGGCTTATTTTTCCTTGGAGATGAATTTGACATTGAAACTAAAAAGAGAAACTTTGATTTTTATGAACCAAGGACAGTTCATGAATCATCCCTTTCTTCCTGTGTTCATTCAATACTTGCAAGTGAAATAGGGTACAAGGATAAAGCCTATAAACTTTATTTAAGAACTGCAAGGCTTGACCTTGATAACTACAATAATGATACTGATGACGGTCTTCATATAACAAGTATGGCAGGAACTTGGATGACTATAACATATGGATTTGGAGGCATGAGAATAAAAGATGATATGCTTTCCTTTAATCCATATATTCCAGATGGATGGGAAAAATATTCTTTTAAAATATTCTTTAGAAACCACATTATAAAGGTTGCTGTTGAAAAGGACTTAATTAAAATTTCTCAAAGTTCAGGTGAAAAATTGAATCTGAGGATATTTGATAATATTTATGCAGTAGGCCCAAATAGTGAAATTGCAATAAAATATTAATGCTAATGCCAATAAATGCTTGGCATTAGGCTATCTACAAGGTGAGTTAGTTACTAAAATTAGAACGCAGAAATATTCTATCAATATTTCTGCGTTCTAATAATTTTGTTTCCTTTCTTCCACCTAGGTTTTAGAAGAACTATGATTTACTATTCCAATTAATATTGATATAAATATTTTGCCTGTTGAATATAAATATATTGACTATAATGTAAAATAAGGCTATAATGATGTTAATGCAAACGGTTGCATGAATGTTTACATAAAAATTTGGTAAGGGGGATTAATATGAAAAGAAGTAAAAGGATAATTGCTTTACTATGTTCAACGTTGTTAGTAGCTGGACTATTTGCCGGATGCGGCGGCAGTAAAGATAAGGATGCTAAGAAACCAGCTAATACTCAAGAAGAAGCTCCAAAAGGCGGAAAAGAATTAGTTGTTTGGTCACATCTTACTGACCCAGAAGTTGCAGCACTAAAACCAGTAGCTGATGCATGGGCTAAAAAGACAGGCAATACTGTTAAAGTTCAGGCAGATAAAGGTGATTTCCAAGCTTTTCTTCAAGCAGCAAACAGCAGCAAGGGACCAGATGTTATGTTTGGTGTACCTCACGACAACTTAGGTACTTATAAAAAAGCAGGTTTACTTGCTGAAGTAACTGATCTTGACAAATCTAAATATCCAGAAAATGCAGTAAAAGCAGTTTCTTATGGTGACAAGGCTTATGCAATTCCAGTAGCAGTTGAATCTATAGCACTTTTCTATAATACAGATAAAGTTAAAGAAGCTCCAAAGACTGTAGATGATTTAATAGCTGATGCAAAAAAAGTTGGATTCAAATATGATATAAATAATATGTATTGTTCATTCCCATTCTATGCAAGTGATGGTGGATATATTTTCAAAGACAATAATGGAACCCTTGATCCAAATGACTTAGGATTTAATAAACCAGAAGGAATTAAAGGATGGCAATTGATTCAGGACATGACTCAAAAATACAAATTTATGACTCCCGATATTAAAGGTGATATTGCAATGGGAGAATTTCAAAACGGTAAAACTGGTTTATATATAAGCGGACCATGGGACGTTGAGGGATTAAAAAAAGCTAATGTAAAATTTGCAGTTGCCCCAATGCCTACTATGAATGGCAAACCACTTCCAACATTTGTTGGTGTTCAGGCAGGATTTGTTAATGCTAGATCTAAAAACCAAACAGAGGCTATGGATCTTCTTAAATACTTAGCTGAAAATGCTGAAGAACCAGTTCTATTAAATGTAGGACACAGAATTCCAGCATTGAATTCTGTTGCTGATAAAGCTAAGAGCGATCCAATAACTGCTGCATTTATTGAGCAGGTTGATAATGGTATTCCAATGCCTAATATTCCAGAAGTTATATCAATGTGGAAGATAAATGATTCATTGAATTTACTTACAAGTGGAAAAGTTAGCGCAAAGGATTATGGCGCTAAAGCTGAAAATGATGTAAAGTCAGCAATTGCACAGCAAAAGTAAAAGATATTAAAAATTTAAAAGCGGGTCAGGAGGGAGTTCTTGGCCTGCTTTTTTTTAAAGGATTAAGGTGGAGGGGAGGATTTAAATGGATAATACAAAGAACATGACAAAAAGAAAAAGCAATTTATCAATTCATGATAAAGTGAGACCGTATTTATATTTATCACCAGCAGTAATATCCATTTTTANNATTTTTACCTATAGTTTATACAGTTTATATTTCATTTACTAATTATAGTATTAATCATCTTTATGATGCAAAATTTGTAGGGCTTCAAAATTTTAAAACTATTTTAACAGGTCCATTAAAGCCTATATTTTTACCTGTATTTGCATGGACTGTTGTTTTTGCAATTATATCAACTTTCGGAAGTTTCCTTATAGGGCTTATATTAGCACTGCTTCTTGGAGATAAAAACATGAAGGAATCAAAATTTTATAAGGGACTCTTAATAATTCCTTGGGCACTTCCGTCAACTATTGCAGTATTAACTTGGCAGGGATTACTAAATCCAACCTATGGAGGAATAAATATATTTTTGAAAGACTTGCATATAATTTCAGAAAATATACCATGGCTTACAGATCCGCATTGGGCGAGAGTTGGACTTATAATTTGTAATCTGTGGCTTGGTTTTCCATATATGATGAATGTCTGCATAGGTGCATTATCTGCTATACCGGATACGTACTATGAAGCGGCAGACATGGATGGGGCTACTTGGTGGGATAAGTTTTCTAAGATTACCCTTCCATCACTTACTTCATCAACTTATCCTCTTTTAATATCTTCTTTTGCATTTAATTTTAATAATTTTGGTGCAGCATACCTTATTACAGGAGGAGGTCCTGCAAGAATGAATACAGTTTTTGCAGGGTACACAGATAACTTAGTGTCAACAACATATAAGATGGCAATGGTAAATAACAGATATGATTTAGGCTCTACACTTTCAATAATTATTTTCGTTATAATAGGA
>DHEX01000057.1:0-407 GCA_002400085.1 Clostridiaceae bacterium UBA4839
TTTTCAATGTTGCTTTCTGAATTTGAAAAGAAGTAAAGAGCAAGAGGCTTTTCTCTATGATTTACAAATTCTATCACTTCATCAATATTTTCAAATTCAATAACAGGAAGTATTGGCCCAAATATTTCATCAGTCATTATTTCATCTTCAAGGGATACATCTTCAATTATAGTAGGCTCAATATATAAGCTGCCTGCATCAGTATTTCCGCCAGTTACAATTTTGCCCTGCTTTAGTAGGTTTTCAAGCCTGTCAAAGTGTTTTTTACTTATTATTCTTCCATAGCAGTTACTTTCTTTTGGATTACTGCCATAAAATTCTTTTATGGCTTCTTTCATTTTATTTAACAGCTCTTCCTTAACATCCTTGTGAACCATAAGGTAATCCGGAGCCACACAGGTCTGACC
>DHEX01000057.1:444-1567 GCA_002400085.1 Clostridiaceae bacterium UBA4839
CTGGCAGCCTCCATTACAAGCTTTCCAACGGTTGGACCTCCTGTAAAGAAAATAAAATCATATCTATGCGTTAAAAGCTCTGATGATTTAATTGAACCATTTTTTACAACATAAATATAATCCTCATCAAAAGCATCACTTATAACTTTTTCAATAGCCTTATATGTTTCAGGAGCAGATCTTGAGGGTTTTAAAATTGAGCAGTTTCCGCCAGCAATTGAGCCTACAAGTGGGCTTATTATTAGCTGAAATGGATAGTTCCAAGGCCCAATAATCAATGCTTCTCCATATGGCTCAGATATAATAAAGCTTTTACCCCCTAAATATGCAGGAGGGGTTTTAACCTTTACAGGTTTTGCAAAGCTTTTTAAATTTTTTATCATGAAATCTATATCATTAAGCGCAAAACCAACTTCTGATGTATAAGCTTCAAAGGTTGATTTATTAAGATCTTTTTTTAATGCATCAAGCAGCAATGTTTCATTGCTGTTAATTGAATTTTTAAGCTTTTGAAGCTGCATTATTCTAAAGTCTAAATCTTTTGTTTTTCCCGTCTTAAAAAAATCACGCTGTTTTTTTATTATATCTTCAATGTCAAAGTTTTCTTGCTTTTCATCCATATAACAACCACCCCTTTAATAAATTATATCATAAATATCAAAAGAATAAGGACTTTGGAAGGCAAACTTGCTGGGATGAGTGCCAGCCTCTTGATATATGACATTTAAAATGCAATTATCAGCAAAAACGGGCGAACAATGTTTGCTCCTACAATATGTCACATCTGCGTGCCAGGCACCTCTTAGATGACATTTGCGTCATATATCAAGTATGGTAGGGAACGGTCTTGACCGTTCCGTTGATGAACGAGCGAAATTTGGGGGCGAAACGGTGCCAACACCCAGGTAGCAATTTTATCCTGTGGTATTTGCAGGGCGATCTGAATTTGTGGGGCGGAACGGTCAAGACCGCTCCCTACAAAATGCCATGTGTCTGGCACTTTTTGCAGTCGCTTTTGATATGATATAATTAATTAAAGTGTATATAAGGAGGGTTGTCGTATGGGTATTTTGAATTTTTTAAGTGCTAATTGTAAAAGCTGTTATAAATGTTTAAGAGCATG
>DHEX01000057.1:1707-3211 GCA_002400085.1 Clostridiaceae bacterium UBA4839
GAAGAAACGGCTTTTGGAGCAGAAATAGTTTCAAATTTGTACAGTAATTATATAAAAAGCAGCAGTGAAGATGTGTATATTACAACTGCATGTCCTTCTGTTAATTTGTTTATACAGAAGTATTTTCCTTCCATTACTAAATTTATGCTTCCTTTTGTTTCGCCAATGATTGCCCATTCAAGAGTAATAAGAAAAAAGTATAACAATCCTTTTGTTGTTTTTATCGGACCTTGCATAGGGAAAAAGCTTGAAAAGGAAGATTTCCAAACAGAAGATGCCATAGATGCAGTACTTACCTTTGATGAAATGACTCACTGGCTTAAAGAGGAAGAAATAGATTTTAATAGCCTTGAGCCTGAAAGCTTTGATACAGATGCATCACTTAGGGGTAAGATATTTCCCTTCAGCGGAGGAATTTTAAAAGGGTTAAAAAATCAGGACTGCATGAACGAATATGAGATTATATCTGCAGATGGGGAAGAAATGTGCAGAGATACCTTTACCTCTATTGAAAGCGGTGAGCTTAAGAAAGTAATAGTTGAAGCAAACTTCTGCAAAGGGGGATGCGTAGGGGGTCCCTGTCTTAGAAATAATCAGGGTATATTTACGAAAAAATTAGAAGTTAAAGACTATGCCAAGGATGCTGTCTATGAAATTTCAGATAAAAAGATATTTGATATAGATTTTACAAAATATTATTTTGATAGGAGCTTAAAGCCTTTAAATCCATCAGAGGAGGATATAAAGAACATACTTTCTTCCATGGGAAAATTCAGTGAAAAAGATGAGCTAAACTGTGGAGTATGTGGATATAATACCTGCAAAGAAAAGGCAATGGCTATTTATGCAGGGATGGCTGAACCTTCTATGTGCTTAAAATACATGAGGGACAAGGCTGAAAGTATGTCCAACATAACTATTGAAAATTCACTTAATGGAATAATAATGATAGATGAAGATACTATGATAAAGGAATTTAACCCTGCAGCAGAGATGATATTTAACTGTAAATTTGAGGATGTTAAAGATAATCCAATTTCTCTTTTTATGGAGCCTGAGGATTTTTATCATGTTCTTGATACAAAAGAAAATATATTAAATAAAAAAGTGATATTAAAGGATCAAAATAAAGTCATAGTTGAAAATCTTATATATATTGAAAAGCAAAAGATGGTTCTTACAATACTTCAGGATGTAACGGAAGTTGAAAGAGGTAAGGAAAAACTTAAAGAGGTTAAAATGGAAACCCTTGATGCTGCACAAAAGGTTATAGAAAAACAAATGACGACAGCTCAGGAAATAGCAAGCCTTCTTGGAGAGACTACTGCTGAAACAAAGGTTATTCTTACTAAATTAAAAAATATTGCATTAAGTGAGGACGATATATGAGCTATTTTATTGATGCTTCCTATGAGAGTTTAAATAAATGCGGAGAAGAGCTGTGTGGTGATAATGTAGAAATTATGACCTTAGATGATGCAGTTCTAATTGCTTTTTCTGATGG
>DHEX01000057.1:3247-8895 GCA_002400085.1 Clostridiaceae bacterium UBA4839
GGCCTTGCTTATTCAACTATTACATTTATGAAAATAGATTTTGATGGGAATGTATCAGCAGCAGAATATGATAACCCTCCATTAGTACTAATAAAAAATGGTGAAATTGCTGATATAAAAAGAAGTGAAAGGATTATTTCAGGTAAAAAAATTAAATTATCAAATTTTAAATTAGATAAGGATGATATCGTTTTTGCTGTAAGCGATGGAGCTATAAATGCCAGTGAGGGGCTTTTACTTAATATGAACTGGCAGCTTAAAGATGTAGCAGAATATATAAAAAGGATTTCTAAATATGATAAAAGCTCAAAAGAAATATGTAAGGATGTCATTGATGTTGTAAAGGGATTATATGGGGGGAATGCTTTAGATGATGTAACCTGCATAGCTATAAAAGCTATATATCCTTCATATCTTAACATACTTGTAGGTCCCCCTGAAGATAAATCTATGGATGAAAAAGTTGTTAAAAGTTTTGCTGCCACGTCAGGGAAAAAAGTTGTGTGCGGTGGAACTCTTTCAAACATTGTAAGCAGGGAGCTTAATAAGGATATTGATATTTTATATGAAACAGCTCAAGATGGGATTCCTCCTATTTCAAAAATAGATGGCATAGATCTTGTAACTGAGGGGATACTTACACTTCAAAATGTAAATTACAGATTGGATTGCTTTTTAAAGAATTCCTTAGATGTTAAAAAAAGATCTATTTATATGGGTGAAAATGGAGCTGCAAAACTTTTCAGAATGATCCTTGAATCTACAAACATAAACATTTATACAGGAAATTTGGAAAATAACTGTTATGGGGAAGGGGATTCTCCTTTTAAAAAGGATGAAAAGCAAAGGACAGTAAATGAACTAATTTCATATTTGAAAAAGCTCGGGAAAATAGTAACGATTATAAAATAAACTAAAAAGCCGCAGGCAGCGGACTTTTAGAGTCTCTATCAAAGAGATCTGTGTAAAGCCATGTGGAAAAGAGTGAAAGATGAACATTATATGTTAAACTTCTATTATATTTCGTATATTTCAAAATAATATAAAAAAATTGACGAAAACTATTGCATTTTTTTATAAATCTATTAATATATAGGTATAAACAAAATAAATTAACGAATATTTTAATTAAAAAAAGAATAAATATTCGCCCGTATAATATCGGAAATATGGTCCGGAAGTTTCTACCAGGCTGCCATAAATGGCCTGACTATGGGTGTTTGAACTTGCTTTTCCAATATTTTTATAAATAATGCTGGTATTTAGTATAATTAATTGTTCGTATTTTGGATGCAAGATTAAACCCTCGATAGAAAATTCGGGGGTTTTATTTTTTTACTTTTTGGGGGTATTTAAATGGAATTATTAAAAGAAAAAATTATTAATGAAGGAAGAGTTGAAGGGGAAGATATTTTAAAAGTAGATAGCTTTTTAAATCATCAAATAGATATTAATTTTATGAATGAAATAGGAAAAGAATTTAAAAGATTATTTAATGATGAAAAAATAACAAAAATATTAACTATAGAAGCTTCAGGCATTGCAATTGCAAGTATTACTGCTCAATATTTTAATGTTCCTGTTCTTTTCGCAAAGAAAGCCGAGTCAAGGAACTTGGATTCTGAAACTTATCAAAGTGATGTCTATTCATTTACAAAATGTAAAACATATAAAATTAGAGTTTCTAAAAGATATTTAAATAAGGATGANNCGGGGTTGGAATTGTTATTGAAAAGGGATTCCAGCAAGGCGGAAAGCTATTAAGGAATATGGGAGTGAATCTTCATTCATTAGCAGTAATTGAGTCTATGGAAAATGGGAAAATCACTTTTCTGTAATTAAGAATTGGGAATTGAGAATTAAATGTGAAAAATAGGGACGGATGAGAACCATTCCGTATTGCTGAATGAGAAATGTTGTAGGGAACGGTCTTGACCGTTCCGTTGATGAATGTGCGGAATTGGGGGGCGAAACGGTCAAGACCGGTCCCTACCGTATTGCCGAACGAGAAATGTTGTAGAATGTCAAATATCAAGAGGCTGGCACCTAAAAAAGATAAAAATCGAGGGGGTATATATAAAATGTTTAAAAAATTAAGCAGTTTAATGATTGTTGGAATTTTAGTGATTTCAACTTTGCTTTCAGGATGTGGGGCAAAGGCATCTAATGCGGACAGCAATTCAGAGAAAAAGGGCAGCAATAAAAAACCTAAGGTTGGATTTATTTATATAGGGCCTATAGGGGATGGAGGATGGTCCTATGCACATAATGAAGGAAGACTTTATCTTGAAAAAGAACTTGGGGTTGAAACTATTTACAAAGAATCTGTTCCTGAGAATCAGGAAGTTGAAAAAGTTATGCGAGATATGATTGATCAAGGAGCAACAATAATATTTGCAACAAGCCTTGGGTATATGGATCATGTTATAAATGTTGCTAAGGAATATCCAAATGTTAAGTTCTTTCACTGCTCAGGACAAAAAACTGCAGAAAATGTTTCTACGTACTTTGGAAGGATGTATGAGGCGAGATATCTTTCGGGTATAGTTGCAGGTCTTAAGACAAAATCAGATAAAATAGGATATGTTGCAGCCTACAGTATTCCTGAAGTTGTAAGAGGAATAAATGCTTTTACCCTTGGCGTTCAATCAGTAAATCCTGATGCAAAGGTTGCGGTAAGGTGGACTCATACTTGGTATGACCCTGCAAAAGAAAAAGAAGCGGCAAAGGCTCTTATAGATGAAGGAGCAGATGTTATAGCTCAGCATCAGGATACAGCAGGACCTCAGCAGGCAGCAGAGGAAATGGGAAAGTTCTCAATTGGATATAACTCAGATATGAAGGACAAGGCTCCAAAGGCATATATGACAGCTCCAATGTGGAACTGGGGACCATTTTATGTAGAACAGGTTAAATCAGTTATGGATGGAAGCTTTAAGTCACAAAACTATTGGCCAGGCCTTGAAAGTGGAATTATAAAGCTTGCGCCGCTTACTGAAAACGCTCCAAAGGAAGCTCAAGCTAAAGTTGATGAAATGCAGAAAAAAATTATAGACGGAAGCTATAAGGTATTTACAGGTCCAATAAAGGATCAAGATGGTAAGCTGAGGGTACAAAAGGGGCAGGTGCCAAGCGATAAGGAGCTGCTTTCAATGGATTGGTTTGTAGAAGGTGTTGAAGGAAAAATAGAAAAATAAGGTGATATTATGGGTAATACACTGGTTAGAATGGAAAATATAACAAAGGTATTTGGAAGCGTTGCTGCTAATAAAGATATTAATTTAACAGTTAATAAGGGAGAAATTCACTCTATTCTTGGAGAAAACGGTGCAGGAAAAAGTACCCTTATGAATATACTGTCAGGAGTTTATTCTCCTGACAGTGGTTCTATTTTTATAAAGGATAATAAGGTTTCAATAAATTCTCCTAAAGATGCAATAAATCTTGGAATAGGTATGATATATCAGCATTTTAAGTTAGTTGATATTTTAACTGCTAAGGAAAATATTATTGCAGGTCAAAAGGGCAAAGTGTTTATTAATAGCAAAAAACTTTCCGAGGAAATAAAAGAGTTATCGGTGAAAATGGGCCTTGAAATAGATCCTGACAGGAAGGTTTACAATATGTCTGTAGCTGAAAAGCAAAGGCTTGAAATATTAAAGGTTCTATATAGGGGAGCTGAGGTGCTTATACTTGATGAGCCTACAGCAGTACTTACGCCTCAGGAAACAGAAAAACTTTTTAGCATAATTAAAAAAATGAGGGATGAAGGTTCTGCAATTATAATAATAACCCATAAGCTTAATGAGGTTATGGAAATAAGTGATAGAGTTACAGTGCTTAGAAATGGCAAAGTAGTAGGGACTGTTAAAAAGGAAGAAACCAATGAAAGGGAGCTTGCTAATTTAATGGTAGGCCATGCAATTGATTTATCTGTTAAAAGGCTTGAAATGGAGAAAAAATCAAAAACATTGTGTGTTAAAAATCTTTGTGCTTTTAATAAAGAAAATATAGAAATTTTAAATAACGTTTCCTTTGATGTGCACCAGGGAGAAATACTTGGGGTGGCAGGTGTGGCAGGCAGCGGACAAAAGGAACTTTGCGATGCCATTGCGGGACTTTATCCTGTGTCTTCGGGAGAAATAGTTTTTCAAAATAAAAATATAGTTGGGAAAAATCCTGGGGATATTATAAAAATGGGAATAAGCATGAGCTTTGTACCTGAAGACAGGCTCGGCATGGGACTTGTAGGTTCTATGGATATTGTGGACAATGTGCTTTTAAAATATTACAAAAAACAAAAGGGCTTAATGATTAAAAGAAGGGCAGTAGGAGTAAAGGCCGAAAATATAGTTGAAAAGCTTAACATATCAACACCTTCAGTGCATCATCCTGTAAAAAAACTTTCAGGAGGAAATATTCAAAAGGTTCTTCTTGGCAGAGAGATAGGACTTAATCCAAAGCTTATGATTACGGCTTATCCTGCAAGAGGTCTTGATGTTGGCTCCGCTCATATGGTTTATGATCTTTTAAATGAGCAAAAGGCAAAGGGAGTGTCTATTTTATTTATTGGTGAGGATTTAGATGTGCTCATGCAGCTTTGCGATAGAGTAATGGTTATGTGCGAAGGAAAGGTCACTGAAATTGTAGATCCTAGAAAGTGCAGCAAGAGTGATATTGGATTGATGATGGCTGGAGAAACATTAAAAAAGGTGGTTGGTTGCGATGATTAGAACGGCTGAAAGAAATGATGTTATGGAGAAAAAAGCAGTATTGATAAGGATTTTTGCAGTTGCTCTTGCACTTTTAACATCTGGGCTCTTTATTATGTTCCTTGGCCATAATCCAATAGATGTGTATATTTCAATGATAGAAGGTTCTTTTGGAACGTTATATAGATTTAGGGAAACTGTTGTTAAAACTGTGCCTCTTGTTATTACTTCCCTTGGAATTCTCATCGCTTTTAAAATGAAGTTTTGGAATATAGGTGCAGAGGGACAGATTTATATGGGAGCATTTCTTGGAAGCTTTTTTGCTTTGAAGTTTCCTAATGCGCCAAAAGGTTTACTCATTCCAATTATGATTTTAGCAGGTATAGTTGGAGGAGGGCTTTATGGACTTATTCCTGCATTTTTCAAGGGGAAATATGATACCAATGAAACCCTTTTTACTCTTATGCTTAATTACATTGCCATAAAGTGGGTTACTTATCTTCAGTACGGCCCTTGGAAGGATCCTTCAGCTAATGGCTTTCCTAAGATAGCTACTTTTTCTGATAATGCAACACTGCCAAAGCTTTTAGGAATAAATATTGGATGGGTTATTGCAATAATACTTGTTATTCTTGTTCATATATTTATTCATAACACTAAAAAAGGTTATGAAATTGAAGTTATAGGTGAAAGCGAAAATACAGCAAGATATGCTGGAATAAATGTTTCAAGGACTATAATGGAAGCTATGTTTTTAAGCGGTGGACTTTGTGGACTTGCTGGTATAATTCAAGCATCAGGGGTTAATAATACCTTATCTGTTGAGCTTTCAGGTGGAATGGGATATACAGCAATAATTGTTACATGGCTTTCTCAGCTAAGTGCTCCCCTTATAGCCCTTGTTTCCTTTTTATTTGCACTTTTAATTCAGGGAGG
>DHEX01000100.1 GCA_002400085.1 Clostridiaceae bacterium UBA4839
TTTCTTAATTAATATTATTTAATAAATTGTATAAGATAGAAAGAATATTTTATTCTGAAAAGATGGTATTATAATTATCTATATTGATGAAGTTCTATATTAAAAAAATCAATAATAATAGCATAATAAACTTATGTCTTTCATATTGACTTTTTATATAAATTAAGATAGCATTAAAGTAAATAAGGAGGAGAAGATAAATGAATACACAAATTGATTTTGAACGAATTCATAATTTGGCAGAAGAATATTATAGGAGTGGAGATTTTTACTGTTCAGAGGCCATTGTCAAGACCATAAAGGATGAATTTCAATTACCGATGTCTGATGCTATAATTGCTGCTGCTTCAGGTTTTCCAGTGGGCATGGGTGGCTCGGGGTGTACTTGTGGTGCTGTTGCAGGTGGAATCATTGCATTAGGACTTTTCTTTGGAAGAACTCAACCCAAGGATGAAAAGGTTAATCATACTATGGAACTTGCTAATGAATTACATAATGAGTTTAAAAAAAGTCATAAATCACTATGCTGTAGAGTATTAACAAAGGACATGAAACTTGGCTCTCCTAAACATATGGAACAATGTATATCTTTCACTGGGGAAGTGGCAGAGAAAGTTGCAAGGATGATTGTTAGAGAGTTAGATAAATAAAGCGTAAAAATTAAACTAAGGAGATCGTTTTCTAAATATAAAGGTTCATATAAAATGCACCTACAAAGTTAAATTTATTGTCTAACTTTTGGGGTGCACTTCATATTTCTAGTTCTTCCTCAAAGACAGTTAATTGAGAGAATTTTTATACTTTTATTTTCTTAAAAAAATTTCTTTCAGGATGACATGGGACATTAAAATTATATCCCATCTTGTTCATTTCCTGCATTTTAATCAGTAATAAATTTATATCAGAATTTAAAATACCAGCAATTTGAACTATATCGTGGCCATCTCTTGCAAGTTCTAAAACCTCATCATTATCTAAAAGCAGATGTGCAGCAAAGGCATTGGCAACATATTCTGTATCATTTTTCATATTAAATAGAGTAAACTCTTTAAGTCCAGTTTCAGCTAGATTACGGTGGTAGGTATCATGCCCTATTTCATGCGCTAGGACCATGTGGCGTAAACAATCATCTAAGTTATTATTAAGTAGAACGATCCGTTGCTTCCAACGATAGGTATACATTCCTAGTAGCTCTTGATAATGTCCATAATATATTTTAATACCAAGCTCACCTGCAATTTGTAAAGCATTCCTTGTTCCAATATGTTTCACAATATCATTTGCTTTTTTAAATATTCCAAAAGAGTCAATCAAAATAGCACCTCCTAAAAAGAAGACTACTCCCTATTTGTCTACTAAATGATTACCCATAAATTAAATATTAATCGCTGTCTTTTCTATATTTCTTAGGAGTGTACTTTCTATTTTCTTTCTTTGCATCCCAATAGGCCTGTTGCAAAGCTTGCATAACTGCATCTTTATCAGATTCAGATAATTCACCTCCTGCAAACAAGCCGCCTATTTCTGCCACAAGTTCTTCTGCTTGTTTTGCACCACGATAACCATATCTTTCACTTGCCCTTGTAATAAATTCATCGCCTTCATTTCGTAGATAATTTACATCTACATCCAATATATTAGCGAGGGTTGTATAGATTTCTCTATTTTTAGGATAGGTCGTACCGCTTTCATAATAATTAACTGTTCGTAAAGAAATACCAGCTTTTTCAGCTAACTCAGCTTGGGTTAATCCATTTTTTTTGCGAAGGTCACGGAGTTTTTCACCGAATTTCATATTCATCCTCCTTTAAGAGTTTATAATATGCAATATGGTTGCATTAAAGTTAATCAAATCTATTGACAATAGAAACTGTGTTGCATATAATTAACTTAATGCAAGATATTTGCATATTTATAATACTTTAAATTGCACATGTTGTCAACAAAAATTATGGTTGTAAATATTACCATAATATAAAAGTTGTAATGGTAGAATAAGGGGGATAGAGAATTATGAGAAAAACTAAGATGATGAAAAGTATTTCAAGAATGTATGAGGGGATGCAGCTTGATGAAGAACAGGTTTTTAGAAAGGCAAAATTACTACTTGTAATTTACCGAGATGTAGTATGGACATCAATTAAAGAAGTAAATTATGTTAAGGAAGTATGTACTGCTTATTATAGCAATGATTTATCTCTTGCACTTACTTATTTAAATGATTTTGCACCTACAGAAAGAAAAGAAGATTTTATGGAGAAAGTATCTGGTATCTTTGAAACGAAATGGATGATAGATTTAATAGATACAGCCATGATAAAGATTTATGATTATCACCATAATGGAAAGTTATATCATGAAATACTATCAAAATGCTATATTACAGCATATACAATGACAGAGGGGGAAATGTTAGAAGCACTTTGCATGGAGAGATCAAACTTTTATATAAAGAAAAAAGAAGCAATAAAACTCTTTGGAATAGCATTATGGGGATATGCGCTTCCAAGATATCAGGAATTATTAATAGAAAATAACGAATATACAGTACATTCAAATTCATATTTTTACTAGCAGACTAATTGCATACTAAATACATACTCATTGCGTACTGACATTGGACAAGCAGTGTTCTATACTATGTATTATGGAGGAGTATGGCATAAATTAAATAAAGAAAAATAATGAGCCTTGGCATTTGAAAAAGTGCCAGGGCCATATTTATGCCCTCTTCTAAATAATACGGCAGATAAAGAGCCGAGAATAACATTTTGTTATTCTCGGCTTTTTTATTGCCCAAAATTAGGGAGGCAGTATGAAACGCTGGGAAACTTATATTGCTAGATACCCATGATCCTTTGATTTTTTCTAATCAAAATAAAAAAGAAAAAATTGGAGGAATGGAAATGGCAAATTTTATGAATGGTTATGGTCTTCAAGTAATTAAAGGTAAAAACAAAGAAAGGTATTTTGTTTCATTTACAGATGGTGATGGTGAATATCAAAGAGTTGAAATTAATTTTGGTATTTACTCTGCTTTATTTGAATTAAATAAAAGAGATAGAAATCTTACACGATCAGATGAAAGGAATCTAGAATATTCAGAGCTTACAGATGAAACACTAATTAGAAGAGCCTTTGAAAAACCAAAAGGTATAGAAGAAATTATATTAGAAAAAGAAATGAAAAAGTTATTCTGGAAAGCTATTGGAGAATTAACTGATGTTCAAAGAAAAAGATTACTTTTATATTATGATTGCGGTCTTACATTAAAAGAAATTGCAAATTTGGAAAACTGCTCAATCCGTGCAATTAAGTACAGTATAGACATTGCAAAAAGTAAATTAGAAGAAAAGATAAGAAAGTTTTAAATTTAGACTTCAAAAATAGGGTTCAAATGTGGAAACAGGTGAAGGGATATTTTTTCTCTTCTCTGTTTTTATTTTGAACAACAGGTTGTACTTTGAAAACTTAATATCCGATTTCATAAATACTTTAGCTGATAAGCCAAAGATGGAAAAGCGACAAAGGAAGATGCGCCAAGACCACCTGTATAAAATATATTTTATATAAAAGTCGGCTTTCTAAGGTAAAGAGCGGTACCCATCTGTTCCTAAAAATAATCTATGGTAGATTGTTCGCCACAACCTTGTCAGCCTATAATGATACTTCTGCCTAGCCACAGACATCCCAATGGGGGCAGCCAGCGGAGATCCCGGTGGAGGTGAAATGCCTATGATGAAGTCTAACTAACTTTAGTTTATGAAATCGCCCTTTAAACCTTTGTAAGGCTTTGTGTGTTGGGGATAGTAGTGTCTAAGTACAACACGAAATATTAATAAATATTTTTTGTTTTAATATTAGAAACCATGGGGATCGCTTATTTAAGGCAATATATTATATATTTTTTTACCAAATAAGGCGGTCCCTATTTTTGTGATATTAAGAAGATGAGAAAAAAGATATTTATGATAGTAAAAATTAAAGTTAATAAAATTGATTTAAAAATTACATAGAAATGGAGGAATAGAGATGACAAAGGAGCAATCAGTCAGAGAAGTAGAATATAAAATGACATTAAAACTGTTAAATATATTACTAAATAGAGGGATTATTACTAATGAAGAGTACTCAAGAATAGATGAATTAAACCGTCTGACCTTTTCTCCAGAACTTGCAGAAGTATATCTGTAATAACACTAGCTATAGAAGAACTCTTGTGGTAGTGTATGTTGCTAACAAGAAGTAAATATTTAAAGAAGGGAGGATAAACTATGGTAAAGAAAGTTAAGAAAGTAAGGAAAATAGAACCTGTACACCAAAAAGTCATACTAGAATTACAGCCTAAAAAGAGAGTCTGTGCTTATGCAAGGGTAAGTACGAACTCTATAGATCAGCAAGGATCATTCCATGCTCAAGTAGATTATTACAAGAAATTTATAGGGAAAAGAGATGACTGGGAATATGCAGGTATTTATGCTGATGAAGCTAAAAGTGGTACACAAGTAAAAAGAAGAGATGAATTTTTACAGATGATAAAAGACTGTGAAGACGGCAAGATTGATATGATTATTACTAAATCTGTAACAAGATTCGCTAGGAACACAGTAGATAGCATTGAAGCCATAAGAAAATTAAAACTACTTGGAATAGGAGTATATTTTGAAAAGGAAAATATCAATACTTTATCAGAAAAGAGTGAGATGCTATTAACCATATTAAGTTCCATAGCCCAAGGAGAATCAGAAACCATATCTACGAATAATAAATGGGGAATTAGAAAAAAATTTGAAGATGGAACATTTAGATTCAGTACCCCTGCCTATGGATATACTAAGGATGAAGATGGACAATTGATCATAAATAAAGAAGAAGCTAAGGTTGTTCGAAGAATTTTCAATGAGTATTTGAATGGTAAAGGCTTCTATGCAATAGCCAGAGGATTAAATGAAGATAATATACCAACCATACGCTCTGCAGAAGAATGGCAGGACAGTGTGATAAAAGTAATTTTACAAAATCCTATTTATGAAGGAGATTTATTATTACAAAAGACGTATACAACTGAGATACTTCCCTTTCAAAGAAAAGTGAATAAAGGAGAATTGCCTAAGTATTTTATTGAAAATAATCATGAACCTATTATCTCTAGAAAACAAGGACAGCTGGTCCGTGAGATTTATGAGTATCGAAGAAATAAAATAGGGATAGATGATAGTGATAAATATAAAAACAGATATGAGTTCAGTAGCAGGATTATCTGCAGTGAATGTGGAAGCACCTTACGTAGACAAAAGATTTATATAGGTAAACCTTATGAGAAAATCCAGTGGTGCTGTATTCAACATATAAGAGATATTAATAAATGCAGTATGAAAGCTGTAAGGGAAGATATTATAAAAGAAGCCTTTCTTACCATGTGGAACAAGTTAGTAAGTAACTACATAGATATCTTACATCCACTTCTTGAGTCCTTAAAAGATTTAAGAACCAATGAAGAGCAGGAAGAAGAGATAAAAGACTTAAACAACAAAATAATGGAACTAACAGAGCAGAGTCATATCCTAAGTAGAGTAGTATCGAAAGGGTATATTGACTCTGCTGTTTTTATAGAAAGACAAAATGTCCTCACAGTAGAAATAGAGGCGACAAGGAAAAGGAGAAACCAACTGCTAGATAATAACGGTTTTGAAAAGGAGATAGAAGGAACTTTACGATTACTAGACATTATAAGATATAACTCAGAGATCATGGAAGACTATGATGAAAACCTATTTATCCATACAGTAGATAAAATCATTATAGGAAAAGATTATGAAGTTACATTCAGACTGATTAATAATCTAGAGCTAACAGAATATTAAGGAAAGTGAGGTGCTAGATATGCAAAGACATATGCCAATAGGCTATAAAATAGTAGATGGAAAAATAGTCCTTAATGTTGAAAAAGTAGAAGTAATACAAAAAATATTTAAAGACTATTTAAATGGAGTATCTATGATTACCATAGCAAAGGAATTAACGGCTACAGGATTTCTTAATGCAAATAATAAGCCTAATTGGAATCATGGTTCTGTAGGCAGGATACTAGAAAACAGTAAATACTTGGGAGATAGTATGTATCCTCAAATAATAGATGAGGTCACCTTTGAATTAGTACAGCAACAAAGAAAAGCAAAAAATAAGAAATTAGGCAGAACACCTCAGATTAATACTAGGAAAAATCAAAGTGTATTTACCAGTAAATTAAAATGTGGAGAATGTGGGAATATTTATCGCAAATACATTGAACATGCAGGAAGACCATCAGAAAAGAGTAACTGGAAATGTAAAAGATACATCTACCAGAATAGGGTT
Organism: Clostridiaceae bacterium UBA4839; assembly: GCA_002400085.1. GTDB lineage: Bacteria > Bacillota > Clostridia > Clostridiales > Caloramatoraceae > UBA4839. The sequence continues at coordinate 6,358 of DHEX01000100.1, forward strand.
CATTGCAGAAACTTATTTCTAACTGGAAAAGATATAGAAAATATTTTTATATCAGCAACAAATAAAATTTTATCAAGAATGTGGATATTAGATAAAGAAAAGAAAAAAGAACCATCAAAGATGACTATTGAAATTAGAAATTTAGAAGAACGAATCAAAGAGCTAGAAGACGAAAAACAATTTTCATCAAAGGAACTAGCAGAATTAATATTTAAAAGAGCAAAAGCCTATTACAAAATATCTAAAATAGATGATTATGATTACACGACTAAGAAAATTAAAGAGGAACTTCTTGATAAACAACCACTTACAGAATTTAATGAAGAATTATTTATAAATATAGTAGAAGAAATAATCATTTATAAGGATGGAAAGATTCAAGTGGAATATATAAATGGAATTATGATGGAGGAAGACTATGGTGAAATAAGAAAGGATGAATGAAAATGGCAAGACCAAGAAAGAATGTAGCCTTTATACCAGCACAACCTATTTATGATAGAAATATAAGGGCAGAGTTAAAAGTCCTAAGAATAGCAGCTTACTGTAGAGTCAGCACCACCTTAGAACAGCAGGAAGGTAGTTATGAGGCTCAAGTATCTTATTATACAAATAAGATAAAAAACAATCCAAATTGGAAATGTGCAGGGATTTATGCAGATGACGGCAAATCAGCAACTAATACAAAAAAGAGAGATGATTTTAATGCCATGATAGAAGACTGCATGGCAGGAAAAATAGATATGGTCATAACAAAATCCGTCAGCAGATTCGCAAGAAATACAGTAGACTCCCTTCAAACCATAAGAAAACTTAAAGAAAAAAACATAGCAGTATTTTTTGAGAAAGAGAATATCAATACCTTAGATGGAACAGGGGAACTATTAATTACCATTTTAAGTAGTCAAGCACAAGAAGAAAGCAGAAACTTAAGTGAAAATACAAAATGGGGAATAACGAGAAGATTTGAAAATGGAATTATCTCAATCAATCATAAAAAATTTATGGGATATACAAAAGATGAAGATGGAGAACTGGTCATAGTACCTGAAGAAGCAGAAATAGTGAAAAGGATTTATAGAATGTATTTAGAAGGCAGTAGTATACTAGAGATTACTAGAGCTTTGGAGGCAGATAAAATTAAAACTGCTACAGGGAAAGAAAAGTGGCATCCTGGAGTAATAGAAAAAATGCTAGTCAATGAAAAGTATATGGGAGATGCATTACTGCAGAAAACCTATACAGTAGATTTTCTAACTAAGAAACGAGTAAAAAATAACGGTATAGTACCACAGTATTATATCGAAGATAACCATGAGGCAATTATACCAAAGGAATTATTTTATAAAGTGCAGGAAGAAAAGACAAGACGTGCCAGCCTTAATAAATCAGCAGTTACAAGAAAATTTAATAAGGCAAAGAAGGAAAAAAGTAAATTTAGCTCCAAATATGCACTGACGGAAATCTTAGTATGTGCTGAATGTGGACATCCCTATAGAAGACAAGTCTGGTCAAAGTATGGACAAAAGAGTGCAGTATGGAGATGTGAAAATAGGTTAAAGAATGGTACAAAAGCAAACTGTAAGAACTCACCTACCCTTAAAGAAGAGCCATTACATAATGCCATAATGACAGCAATAAACAGTGTAGTAGAAAATAATGGAGATTTTATAGGAGCATTCAGGGAGAATGTAATCAGAGTCATCGGTGGATACTCCACAACAAATATACCTACAGAATATGATGAACAAATAAAATCCTTGCAAAAAGATATGCTGACCTTAATCGAAGAAAATGCAAAACAAGGAGCTGTAGCAGAAGACTTTGATGATGAGTATAAAAGTATATCAGAAGAGATAAATGAGCTTAAAAAGGCAAAATTAAGGCTCGTACAAGAGAAAAAACAAGCTGATAGATATGAAGAACGACTAGATGAAATAGAAAGCACCATAAAGACAGTGAGACCACAGGTAAGGGAATTTGATGAAGACTTAGTAAGAAGATTAATTAATACCATTAGAGTAAATCGGGGAGAAAGACTGGAGATACAGTTTGAATCAGGGATAGTGATGAAGCAGACGGTAGATTACTATGATTAGGGGTATAGGAGCAGTAACATGGAAAGAAGATAAGTTACTGCTCTTGCAATAATGAGAATATACTAAGACTAAAATCCTCAGATGGTGCTAAGGATTTTAGTGTTGGTAGATTAGATAGAATAAATAGTCAAAAGATTTGAGAAGATTTGGCAAATAATATGATTCTGGGTTGAGAAATGTTGGAAAATACTATAAAATTATAGTAACAATATTGTTTATATCGGTATGGTCTACTTGGGGGTTATAATATGTCAAATGTTAATGAGCTTTTAGATATTGCCAAATCTGAAATAAATCATTTAGATTTAGATGAAGCTTTCTTAGTATTGGATATTTTTAAAGGTTACAGATGGAATCGGATTTCTCAAAGTGAACGATTATTATTTGGAACCTTATTTCTAAATTATAATAAATCAGAGGCGATAGGTGCTGTTTGGCTAAAAAAGGTTTATTTAGGACAGCAAAAATATCAAATGATAAAAAATAATCTGGTTTTAGAAATGAGGTGTAACAGTTATGACATACCAACCAGATAGTAGTGGAATTAATAGCTTAAGTGGATTTTCATTCCAAATCAAGGTTTTTGTATACTATATGCTTATGCTTGAAGAAGGTATGCAAATTGAATTTGAAACTTTAGAAGATGTCAATATTAAAAATATAGAAAATGGAAAGATAGATCAAAAAAGTGAAAATTTTATTAGCAAGTTGTTAACAATTAACTCAAATATTGCTATTCAAGTAAAAAGAACAGGTATTACAAATGCAGTAGCCCAACAAGTATTACTTAATTGGATATTGTTAGAATCGTCTGAAAACAACATATCTAAATACTTGTTATTCACTGATAGCGAATATGATAATAAGGATATTATTTTTAAAAAAAGTGCTACTGAATTATTCGATATTATAGTAGATTCGGACAAACAAAAGAATGCAACAATCTCAAAAGTTAAAAAACTTTATAAAGATAAATATACTGATTTTGAAAAGATTTATGAAGAAATAAAGAGAAAATATACCTTTAAATCTATAGGATGTATAGATAAGCAAATAGATGATGGCTGTTCAGTGCATTTTAGAAAATTAGCAAACAAAGTAGTTTACAATCAACGACTGAAGGAATTACTACAACACATTACAGTTCAAATTATGGAAGCTGTTGATAAAAGGAGACCTTACGTAATAGGATATGAGGAATTTATAAAATTAATTGAAGATATATCATGTCGCTTAACGGAAGAAATAACAGCACCTCTTTATTCTAATTTTAAAAAAATACACACAGTCGACCTTTCGAGTATTAAAATTTCAGAATCAAGAGAGTATAAACAGCTTGTTGCTTGTGAACTTCCGAATATGCTAATTAAACAACATTTATTATTTGGGATGTATTATGAAAATACTAAGTTTAAATATATGGAAACAAACAAAATAAGTAGAATTAGAGAAATCGAAGAAACTACATATGAGAATTATGAAAATGTAAAGTTTAGACTACAAAAAAATAAAGAAGATGAACCATATAATAGACTTGAGGAAACTAAAAAAATGCCAAATTCATATGCAGAAAATGAACAAATAAGATATGGAGCTGGAATATATTTAACAAGAGAAAATATTGACAAAAATCAAATTTCATGGGAGGATGAGCAAAATGCGAAACTTGCAAAATGAGGCTGAGGCTATTCAGATTAGTATATATTGTGAGATAATAATGCAAATGCTTAAAAAGCATAAAGAATTAAGTGTTATTAAGATGCTTGTTTTCTCATATTTAATAAAAGGACAAAAATTTATACCAAATAGTATTTATACTGCTAATACTTCTCAAGATCTCATATATAAGGGTCTTTCTTTATTAGCAGGGGATTATATAGGGCTTTGTGATAGTATTGGATATATTATTAAAGCTATTCATCTTTTAATACAAAAAAACTTAATCAATTTAGAAAATAATATTATAATTGAGATACCAAACGAAGAACTAGGAAAATCAGCATATGAAGAAAGTTTGTTTTTAGAAAAGGTCATTGAAGCAAGTAAAAGGATGTCAGATAAACAATTTATGAGAGAGGTTATGTACAATGTTTAAAATAAATAAATTGATAATCTATAGTATGAAAGATGAAACTTTTACATACAAGTTTAATTCAGGAATAAATTATTTCAAAGGTAAAAATAGTTCTGGTAAAACAGAATTTTATAGTTTTATTGATTTTATGTTTGGATCTTCTGAGGATATAAAGAAAAAGCCTTGGTATGCAAATTCTCTCAAAAAAGCCACTATGATTTTTGAATTTGAAGGTATGCAGTATTGCGTCTCAAGAACCAGGGAACGTAATCAAAATTATTTTTACTATTTTGGAGAGGATGAACCAGATGAAATTGATTTAAGAGAATATAAAGATAAATTAAATGCGGTTTTTGCACAGGATGTGGAGTTATTAAAGAATATTCGTAATTTCACTAATGAGGAATTGACGTATAGGGCATTTACCATGTTTAATTTTTTGGGAGAAAAAGGGCAGGGGAAAATACATGATTTTTTAGACAAGTGCAATGATATAAAATATGCTGTTAAATTAAATCCTATTCTTAATTTTATATTTAATAAAAACTTGGAAAGAATATACGAGCTACAAAAAGAATTGGAATCATTAACAGATGAGTTAAAAGAATTGGAAATGAACTCTGCGAGATATGATTTTATTATTAAGCAGGTTAATAATAATCTTCAAAAGCTTGCTGGTAACTTATGGTATACGGGAAAAAATGTTGAAGATATTTGGAGATATTTAAGTGAAATCAAAAATATGCAAGATATAAAAAAAAGAAAGAAAGAGAAAAATATCGCTGATTTACAAGTTATGTTTAATAATATTTCAGAACAAATAAAGGTATATGAAAACAGTATTTTTGATGCAAAACAATTTGAGAAAGATAATCAAAATAGAAAAGTATTGTTGGAAAAATTGAATGTTTTAATTAATGAAAATGTAGAGTTTAAATATTTGGTTGAGCCATTACAAAGTTTACTAGCAGACATTGATAATACTATTTCATTTAGTAAATACCTAATCAGTGATAATACTATTAAAGAGTTAAAAAAGCAAAGAGAAAGTATTAAAACTGAAATACAAAGGAATGATTCTAGATTCAAGTGTTACACAATGGAGGATAAATCAAAGGCAATTGCGTTAATCGAAGATTATTTATCAGCTGAAGTTTATTCTTGTGATGAAGAATTAAAAGAAAAGAAAAAACGAATTCGAGAGGTACGCGAAGAGTTAAAGATATTACAGGCAGCAGATGATAGTAAGAAAATCAGGGAACTCTCAGAATATATTACGAATTTATATTATTCTGCGAAAGAAATATCCTCTGTTGTTGATGATGATATAAATCAAGAAGGATTTAAAATTCAATATATTAAAAGAGGTAACATTTTACAACCAATGGTGACAAAGGAGTCTGAAAATGGCGATATTCCTAATAGAAAGAAGGAAGTAAACTATTATATTGGTAGTATGGCCCGACATACACTTATTCAATTATGCGGATACTTTGCATTTTTAAACATTTTACTGGTAGACAATAAATATCCTTTAATACCTATACTTGTTATTGATCATATATCTAAACCTTTTGATGAAAAAAATAGCAAGGCTATTGGGAAAGTAATTTCAGAAGCATACGAAAGTATAGGTAAAGAAAATTTACAGTTATTTATTTTTGATGATGAAGAATATGAAGCTTTAGGAATACAGCCTGATCATTTTGAAAATTTAGTAACTGAAGGTAAAACTGGGTTCAATCCATTTTTTATTCCATATAAGGATGAATTTGAAGATAAGTAATAAATATGCTTTATCACTAAGAGAAAATAGTCTTAATTAAATTACTATTAGTTTTGTATTCTGAAAAGTACAGAAGAAATTTATTCTATGGGGAAGAAAGTTGAGTAAATTAACAGTTTTGGATGCGCGTATGAGGTTCTTTTTAGGACTTTTTTATTGAAATGCTATTTTGTGCATAATTGATATACTTGGTGTATAGGCAAGAAATTTTTAAATAAGATTATTAATTTGATGCAGTATATAAAATTGAGGTGATATAGATGGATGCTCAACAAAAAAAGAAAGCTATTGCTCGTTATAAAGAACTATAACATTTGGTATGAAATCAAGTATTTCTAGGACAGCAGATATATGGGAAGATGAAAATAAACATGTAGCCATAATATCAAAGGATGGATGGAGATGCGGACATGGTCATAGTTGGGATGCATATCTACAATGTAAATTAGACTTAGATTTTATGAAAGAAGAGAAATATCAGAAAATCTTTGATAATCTATTTAATACTTTTGCATTAAAAAAATGATAAAGATGATTTAGCATATAAATTTATGAATTTGTTTATATTGTATTCTCGAGGTATTGTTCAACGAAGAATACATCATGACGATTCACTTGTATTACTTCTGTTTATCACAGCTTTAGAATCATTAATTACAGAAGGACAATCAGAGAAAAGAATTAGGCCTGCGGCAATTATATCAAAACTTATAAGCATAGATGGTGTTACACCTTTTGAGTTAGCAACGACAATAGATGAATTATATAAAGAATCGAAACAATTTTGTTCATGCAGGTCAAACATCACAGTTTTCTTATGAAAATGACAAGCTTGATACATTGGAGCGTATAACAGAATTGATGTTATTGAAATACTTTGAAATGGATTCTCTATTATGTGTATAAATAGGTCAAAATCCTCTAAATGTTTGGACAGAATATCTTAATAAGGTGTGTTTAACAGTATTATTTTTAGACAAGGTGAATAGAGATGAAGGAACCAAGCTATGATATGGTGTCTTTATTTTATGAGACATATAAACTTAAATACAAAGCAAGGGAGCGGAGCATATGAAGTTATTGTATTTATGGGTAGAAAACCATAAAGAAATGATTAAGAATCAATCTTTTAACATATCAAACTCTTATCATATTGATTTTGATATGCAGTTTAACAGGTTACATATATCTAAAAACAAAGAATATATAGAAAACTTCTATGGTAATAATATACTTGACATAACAGCAATAGTAGGAAGAAATGGAACAGGAAAAACAACGATAACAAGGAGTTTATATAAAATATGTGATAGTGTTAACCCAGTAGATGATGATGAATACTATCCAGCATATATTACAAAGCATATAGTGATTTACGAGGTAGAAAGCCAGCAAGAAGGCGAACCAAGTAAATTAATAATACACTACTTTTTATCTAAGGATCCAAGTGTTGAAATTACTGAAGACATAGTAGTGGATTTAATAAATTTAAAGGATGTAAAAGGGGACGAATTTGAGCGAGCAGAGAAGCAACACAATATGACAACAGTATATTTCACAAATGCTTTTGAAGTAAATAATGTATTAGATAATCAAGGATTTTCAGAGTTTAGTTCGAGTGGTACACATAAATCACTTGCATATACACCGATGCTTTCATTACATAGAGCATTCATAAATTTGAGGGAGAATTACGGCTCAAAACAAAGTGAAGGTGGATTGATAGTAAGCGTTATAGAGCAATATGCTCAGAATATGACTAGAGATTTTAAATTATCATATGCAACAGCTCAAAGCTATAATTATTTAATAGCAACAAGATATTTTCCTGGAGCAATAGCAAGAATTTTACCAGTCATGAAAGACTTTAAAATAAGCATAACAGAATTTGGGCAATACATTAAGTATAAAAGAGGGTTTATTGGACTTAGTAAAATGGATTGGCATGTAATGTTTATAAGAAATAACATTTATGAATATATAGCACTTAACTATAAAAAGTATCATTGGGAGCAAATGTATGTAAATATAATCTGTGAAATTGCATTATTTGTGAGCCTAACATGGGATATAAATTTTGAAAAGGTGGAACATAGATATTCTTCATTAAATAAAAATAAATCATTTGAAATATTATTAGAACAAATTAAAGATAATGAAGAAAATACACCTAAGAAAGAGTTAATCAGGAGGATAAGAAATGTACAAGGTATTGATTTAAGTATCATAAAAGAGTTTATTGAGATAGTAGATAGATATGAGGAGCTAAATATCTTAGCAACTTCAACATGGTATAAGCAGGTTCAAAACTTCTTAGAAGATTATGATAAGATTAAAAATATTGAAATAGAGCAAACAATCAATTATGGATTCAATCCATTAATAGAATTAATCATTGAGCAATATAATAACAAGAAAACAATTTATAGTAGAATGATTAATATAATACCTCAACCTATGTCTTCTGGTGAGATAGCATTGATTAATATATTTGCAACTGTTTATTCAGCAATGAAAAAGAGAACAAGTGGAAGTATATTATTAATAATAGATGAGATAGACGCATTTCTACATCCGAAATGGCAACAGGACATACTAACACATATCACCAGATGGATAAATGAATCAGAGTTTTTTTATAAAAAGAAAGTTCAATTAGTAGTAGCAACACATTCACCAATTATTCTATCAGATATACCAAGGGATAATATCATTTATTTGAAAGAACCATTTGAGGTTTATCCAAGTGGACAGCTTACCTTTGGAGCAAACATTAGTACACTTTTCTATGATTCTTTTTTCATGGAGAAAGGAAGCATAGGAGCAATAGCAAGGAGAGAGATTCAATGGGCGATAGATAATATTGAAAACACCAACTTAAATTTAGATAATCGGAAGAGGCTCGTATATATAATCAACAATATAGGAGACAAATTCCTAAGAGAAAATCTAAAGTCATATCCTATTTATATTGAATCTGCGAAAGAAAGCAGGGATGACTTATGATTAAGATAGAAGTAACAAAGGAAATGAGGAAACAAATAAACGATATTCACAGAGAATACATTGAGCAAACTTCTGTATTAAAGCTAGAGGAAAAGATTAAGAAAATAAGGACTAAAAAACGTGAATTATTTAAGAAGTTATTTGGAGATAACACAAAGAAGAGGAAAACATCTATAATAAACTACTGTTTATCAGCTGATTTAGAAGATATACTAAAAACATTTGATGTTACATTTAGTGAGGTATATGGATTTAAATTTAGTGATAAATCAACTGATAAACAAAAGAGAACAATTGAAGCTATACGTAAAGATTTAGATGAGGTTTTTAATTATAGAGGATTCAACGCTGGTATAAAATTAAAAAACGGTAGCAAGTGGAATAGGCACAAGTTTATCACGGCTTTAGGAATTAGGGTGTGTCCCTATTGTAATCGGCAATATATAAGCTCTTATGAAGATGGAACAGAAGGTAGAAAGACTACAGCTGATGCAGACCATTATTACCCTAAAGAACAATATCCAATTTTACAAATGAACATATTTAATTTAGTACCGAGTTGTAATGTATGTAATTCAAGGACTAAGGGAAGAAGTAATAAGAGACATCTATATCCTTACGTGGATCCAAGTGATAGCTTAAGTTTTCAGATACCATTAGAATTAGGTGAGCAAGTATCGAAGATATTAATAGATACAAAAATTAATAAAAGAGCTGAAACTTCAAAAGATGTATTTAAGCTTGATAAAATATATCAAGCTCATTTAGAGGAGGCAATAGAGGTTAAGCAAAATGCAATAAATTACTTTGAATTTGGTGAAAGAGCATATGAAGCATTACAAGGTTTAGATGTATCATTTGATATATTCCCTACATGGTTCAATTTCATGGGAAAGGATGCATTAAAAGATCCATTAACAAAACTAAGGCAAGACATATATAAACAAGTAATGGACGAGCTTAAAAAGTAAAATCCATATAAGTTGAAAGTACCTAATGTCAAGAAAGCATGAGGTGTTTTTAGTGGGGTTTAATAACAATGTAATTAGAGTGCAGTAGGCATAGGAATATATTGTAGCGGACAGACAGCAGCGGATAGAGATCAATAACAGAAAGTTGAAACAGATGGAAGAAATAATTAAACATCAGAAGGCTTAAAAATGAGTACAGTGTACATATTGTTTAGAATCTTAGTTTTGACCCGTACAGGGCAATCAAGTAACCATAATTGTTGCCCATGATTTTGGGTTAAATCACTCCCCAAAGAATGGGAAGATAGATTACATAACATTGTTCGAGAAAATGTGTCTACTATATTGACATAGTGGCAAGTAATAATAGAAAAATAAATTGTAATGAACAAAGCTTTCAAGAGTTTAATATATTTTTGAGAGTTTTGTTGTTTACAATTTAAAATAATTGTAAAATATAAAAAATGGTTAATTTATTAAAAAAGGCCATGGGTTTAAAAATAGTAAAGATATAATTAAAATTTAAGATTTTTTAAAATGTATCTTACTACATTTATCTAAAATACAACCTGCCGCCAAGGGGGTAATATCAGTCTACGACATCATTATTGTACTCTCAAGGCANNCATGTTGAAGTATGCTGCCTTCTGAAAAGGATGTAAGCATGTGGCTGGTTGGAAATGGATATACCGATTATATTTGCCCGGTGTCAACTAATTTCAAGGATTATAACGAAGGAGGTAGGTTACCATGAAAAATAAATATAGTGAAATAGTAAAACATATCCCAAGTCTGGAGGATCACGGTCATCTGTATATGTATTACGGGATTCCGTATTCTGAAGAATGCTATGTATATGGCGATACTAAAGAAGGTAATAATCTTATTGTATCTTATGAGTGTGATGATTTATGTAGGAATATTGCTGATAAGTTTGATGATTACGAATGGCTTGATATTTTAGATAATAATCAAATTGAAATTGAAAAGATCTTTGATGTTGATGTTGAAACACAGAATTTTGATGTAATTGCTTCCCTTCTGCTATACTTAGTTGAGAGTATAACTTTTGAAGACAAATTCATAGATGCGTTGAATAATGGGTACTTGATTCGACTGATAAAAAGGCTGGAGTGCTTGAATTAAAGAATGATGACGGAAAAACCTAAAGGAATGTGCGACAGCGCATGGGAGAGTATGTCTGCCTTTGTGATGACACTTGCCCACGGCGGCGAAGACTTCTATAACGGCTGGATGAAGAATAAGAAGCCAGCAATGATTTCATATAATGATGGTTTTCGTCTGGTGAGCTTTTTGATTGAGACACTGGCTGAGGATACGGAGTAAGAGACAAATAGTAGTTTGGAAAGGAGATAATTATATGACATATGTAGTTATAAGTATTATATTGGGTCTGGCTTCATGGTGTATTCCAATAGTAAATATTAATAAAGATAATAAAAAAATGAGAAATACTGAGAAGTATATAATTGTTAGTTTTAGTTTTTGTTTACTTGCAATATATACACAAATATTGCTGATGAAAAGTTATGGAGAAAAATGGACTTTGATAGTAGACGCAATGGATGCATTAAATTTAGTAATACCAATTTTTATAGTTGCAACTATCATCTTGAACATTATATTTGTAAGAAAGCAGTATAAGAGCTGAAGTGTTAAAACAAATTTCAGTTTTCAGACTGGAAGATGGAGATTTATTGAGGTGATTTCATATGGATAATCCACAAATTGAAATACAAATAGTAGACAATTCCTTGCAGGATAATCATTATTGGAAAAAGCTAATATCTATGTTCGTCATGGTTGGCTTGAAATTTGAAATACACTGCTGGAATGAAGAAACAGAAGAAATTAAAACTGCATTGAAGTTTGGAAAAGAAAAATCAGCAGATTGGGAATTTGGAACAATTATTGAAGGAGTTATTGATGAAAAATTCATTGAGATGATCTATCATACGGTAAAGCCACCGGATATAGCGATATACAATAAAATGACACCTTTCTTTTCTATTTTTTTTGAAAATGGATTTTCTTCCGAACATTATGGAACAGAACTTCACATTTTATCTGCGCCTATGAACGATGCTGATTTTACGGTGTTGTTAAAAAATTTGCAAGAGTATGCTATTATCAATGAATTCTAAGTTGGTATCGTATCTCAATACCAGAAAACGTTGATGAATTTCGATGTATCGGCAGGAAAGCAGGAATTTGAATTTGCAGGAGGTCAAAAGTGAAATATACAATTGATATACAAGCAACAGCATCTTATGCTGATAAATATAATGAACCATGCGACTGTATATGCTGCCAAAATTATGAGATAATGTTTTCGACCGTCTATCCTGAAGTTGTAAAGATTTTGCATGGATTTGGTATTCCACTCAAGCGTCCATTAGAAGTTATGGACTGTTTTTGGAATGATACAAGAGATAGACATCAATCCAAGTTTAAAGAAGTCCCGAAACATCAACACAAACGTGCCCTCGCACTTACTG
>DHEX01000039.1 GCA_002400085.1 Clostridiaceae bacterium UBA4839
TTTTTATTTGGAGGTGTTTATATTATGAAGGACGAGCAAAAATTATCTAAAGAGCTTATTGATTTTATATTTGAAAGTCCAAGTCAATTTCATGCTGCTAAAAATATTACAGAAAAGCTTAAATCAGCAGGATTTAAAGAACTAAGTTTGAAGGAAAAATGGAATATAGAAAAGGGCGGAAGCTATTTTGTAACTAAAAATGGTTCAGCAGTCATTGCATTTAAATGCGGAAATGGCGAAATTGAAAAAGAAGGCTTTAGAATAATAGGTGCACATACAGATTCACCTACCTTTAGAATAAAGCCAAATCCGGAAATGACTCTTGAAAATACCTATATAAAACTTAATACTGAGGTTTATGGAGGGCCTATAATAAATACATGGCTTGATAGGCCATTATCCATTGCAGGCAGAGTAACATTAAAAGGGAAAGACCCTTTTAATCCAGAAACTTGTCTTGTTAATTTTAAGAAACCTCTTTTAATAATCCCTAATCTTGCAATACATATGAACAGAAAAATTAATGAAGGTGTAGAGCTAAATAGGCAGAAAGATACTCTCCCAATTATAGGGCTTTTAAATGATCAACTTCAAAAGGACAATTTTTTAATTAAGCTTATTTCAAAAGAAATAAATAGGAGGGCTGAAGATATAATTGATTTTGAGCTTTGCCTCTATGAATATGAAAAAGGCGTGATAATGGGCGCAGATGATGAATTTGTTTCAAGCGGAAGATTGGATGATCTTTCTATGGTTGCTGCCGGGATAAATGCTATTTCAAATACAAATCCTAAATATGGTGTAAATGTGATGGTATGTTTTGATAATGAGGAAGTAGGAAGCTCAACAAAACAGGGAGCAGATTCACCTATGCTTAAAAATGTTTTAGAGAGAATTGCTTTAGCTTTTGGAAAAAGCAGAGAAGATTATTTAAGGGCACTTGAGTGTTCTTTCATGATTTCTGCTGATGATGCTCATGCTATTCATCCTAATTCACCAGAAAAATGTGATCCAGTAAATAAACCTAAGATTAATGGCGGTCCTGTTATTAAAATTAGTGCAAGTCAGTCTTATACTACAGATAGCAATTCTTATGCTGTATATAAAGAGATATGTGATAAAGCAAAGGTTCCTTGCCAGATATTTGTAAACCGCTCTGATGAAAGAGGAGGTTCAACTATTGGGCCTATTTCTTCCACTCATCTTAATATAAATTCTGTGGATGTAGGCAATGCCATTCTTGCAATGCATTCCGTAAGAGAGCTTGGAGGGGTAAAAGATCAGCTTTTTGCCCAAAAATCTTTTGAAAAGTTTTATGAAATATAATTTTCTTATCGCAGTGGTGTGTTAAATCTAAATTACAGCAAATTGAAGATTATAAAATTATACATTATAAATTAATAATTTTGGTGTATTTTGGTGTATAATGTATATAGAAGATAAAATAATTTAATAATTAATTATTAAATTATTAAAATATTATTATATAGAAATTTAAGGAGGTAAATGTTATGGGAAGCAAAGCACTACAAAAATTTCTTGATGAAAATTTAAATGACCTTAAGAGCAAGGGGTTATACAATGAAATTAACCCACTTCAAGGACCTAACGGACCAATCATAAAGATCAATGGGAAAAAGCTTGTAAATTTATCATCCAACAACTATTTAGGACTTGCTACTAATCCAAGGCTTATTCAAGCTGACATAGAAGCTACTAAAAAATATGGAGTAGGAGCAGGCGCTGTAAGAACAATTAACGGTACTCTTGAAATTCATGAAGAATTAGAGAGAAAACTTGCTAAATTCAAACATACAGAAGCTGCTATAGCATTTCAATCAGGTTTTAACTGCAATATGGGTGCTATTTCTGCTGTTATGAATAAAAAGGATGCAATACTTTCTGATGCTTTAAATCATGCTTCAATTATTGATGGCTGCAGACTATCTGGTGCTAAAATAATTAGATTTAACCATGCAGATATGAATGATTTAAGGGCAAAGGCAAAAGAAGCAAAAGAAAGCGGACTTTATGAAAAGATAATGGTTATAACTGATGGTGTTTTCTCAATGGATGGAGATATTGCAAAGCTTCCTGAAATTGTTAAAATCGCTGAAGAATTTGATTTAATTACTTATGTTGATGATGCACATGGCTCTGGGGTGTTAGGCAAAGGTGCAGGAACAACTAGTTATTATGGACTTTCTGATAAGATAGACTTCCAGATAGGAACCCTATCTAAGGCTATTGGAGTTGTAGGAGGATATGTAGCAGGTTCAAAGGATTTAATTGACTGGCTTAAAGTTCGTGCAAGACCGTTCCTATTTTCAACTTCACTAACTCCAGGATCAGCAGGAGCTTGCATTGAAGCTATAAATATTTTAAGTGAAAGTACCGAATTAAATGACAAGCTATGGGAAAACGGAAACTATTTAAAGAAACAGCTTAAAAATTTAGGATTTAATATTGGAAATAGTCAAACTCCAATAACTCCATGTATAATTGGAGATGAGACAAAGGCTCAGCAATTCAGCAAAGAGTTATATAATGAGGGTGTTTATGCAAAATCAATAGTATTCCCAACAGTGCCGCTTGGAACAGCAAGGGTTAGGAATATGCCTACAGCTGCACATACAAAAGAAATGCTTGATACTGCAATAGCAGCTTACGAAAAAGTTGGAAAGAAATTGGGGATTATCAAATAAATTTGATTAGGGGGATACACTTATGCAAAAGATATTGATAACCGGAGCTTTAGGTCAAATTGGCTCAGAGCTTACTATGCATTTAAGGAAAATTTATGGGAACAACAATGTAATTGCTACGGATATAAGGAAAATAAAGGGGAATGAAGTTGTAGAATCAGGTCCATTTGAAGTTCTTGATGTTTTAAATGCAAAAGATATGGTCAATATTGCAAAAAAGTATAATGTAGATACAATAATCCACCTTGCAGCACTTTTATCAGCAGTAGCAGAAGCAAAACCAGCAGTAGCATGGAACTTAAATATGGGAGGACTTTTCAATGCACTTGAGACTGCAAGAGAGCTTAATTGTGCTTTCTTTACACCAAGCTCTATTGGTGCTTTTGGACCTTCCACACCAAAGGATAAAACTCCACAGGATACAATCCAGCGTCCGCAGACTATGTATGGGGTAACAAAGGTCTCTGGAGAGCTTTTATGTGATTATTACTTTAAAAAATATAATGTTGATACAAGAGGAGTGCGCTTCCCTGGTCTTATTTCCTATGTAACACCTCCAGGAGGTGGAACAACTGACTATGCAGTAGATATCTATTATCAGGCAGTTAAACAGAAAAAATATACATCTTATATTAAAGAAGGCACATATATGGATATGATGTATATGCCTGATGCATTAAATGCTGTAGTAACTTTAATGGAAGCAGATCCATCAAAGCTTAAACACAGAAATGCATTTAATATTACAGCTATGAGCTTTGAACCATCACAGATTGCAGCAGCAATAAAGAAGTATATACCAGAGTTTTCAATGGATTATGACGTTGATCCAGTAAGGCAGGCAATTGCAGATTCTTGGCCAAATTCTATTGATGATTCTGCTGCTCGTGAGGAGTGGGGATTTAAAGCAAGATATGATCTTGACTCAATGACAAAGGATATGCTTGAAAAATTAAGCAAAAAACTTAAATAAATGTTTTGTAAAAGGAACGCTTTTAGCGTTCCTTTGTTAATTTATTTTTCGTTAACATTACCAATTGAGCTTTTTGTTTTTATGAATTAAAGTTATAATTAAGTTTATAATAGTATTATTTTTCCTTTTACTTTATTTATATGAAAACAATTTGTATGTATTGATTTGAATTTTAATATTATATAGAGGAGGGGATAATGTGTCTGATAAGATTTCAAGTGAAAGAAAGGCTATATACTATACTGGTATGGTTCTTGTGGTTATAGGATTTGTTCTTTTTATCTCAACTTTTTTTACTTTTGCTGCTGTTTTTCGTGACTTTGGTGATTCCCATGGTTTTGGCGGCTTTGGTATTACATCGAAATTAAGCTTTTTAAGTCCCATTATCGGAATGGTTCTTATTATTATAGGAAGTATTTTGATGACTATAGGCAGAAAGGGAGCGGCCGGTTCAGGTATAATACTTGACCCGGAAAAGGAAAGAGATGATTTAAAGCCATTTAGTTCTGCAAAGGGTAAAATGATAAACGACGTTGTTGAAAAATATTGATATTGTAAATGAAGTTGGAAAAAAGGTATCTAAAGAAGATGCAAAGGAAGTAGTTAAAATCAAATGCAGAAATTGCGGCGCCTTAAACGATGAAGATTCTAAATATTGCAAGTCATGTGGAAGAGAAATATAATAGATGAGCAGCTATTAATTTAGCTGCTCATCATCGCCATATAAATCTTTATGAATTATTTTAAATACTTGAAGGGATTCTTCAATTCTGCTTTTTAAGAGTACTTTTTTATCTTCAAACTCATTTAAACCATTTTCAGTTATGGTATATATTTTTTGAAATTTTTTCTTTGGATCGTCCCATTGCCCCTTAACTAAGCCTTCTTTTTCAAGTCTATTTAATAAAGGATAAATTCCGCCTGTACTTGGAATCCAAAGACCATCTGTGTGTTCCCCAATTTTACGGGCAACATCATTGCCATTAGTTGGACCTAATGATAAAATATACATCACATATATGGGTAATAGCCCTTTTGCAAAAACCTGACCAACTGCTTCCTTCTCTTTTTCCACTTTTTTAATTTCTTCTAATTTTCTTTTATATTCGTCATAAAGCCGTTTTTCTTCTGCTTTAATATCAATTTTTTCTTCTGAAATTGACATAGGATCAATCATCCTCTACCAATACAAGGCCTACAAGTCCTGGCCCGCTGTGAACTCCTGATACAGGGCTTATACATCCTCCAAAAGAAATTGAGCTTATATTTGGAAGCTTAGAAAATTCTTCATAAAAGTTTTTAGCATCCTCTTCGCTGTCCCCATGCATAATATATACTTTACATCTATGCTTATTTAAAATTTCCATTCCTATTTCTTTTAATCTAACAATGGATTGCTTTCTTCCTCTGACTTTATCATATTGAATATAAACACCATCAGTATCAGGTGAGATTATAGGCTTAATATGAAGAAGCTCTCCAATTGTTCCAGAAACCCTGCCTATTCTTCCGCCTTTCTTTAAGTATGTAAGTGTCCCTACAACAAAGAATAAATGGATTTTGTTATAAAACCTTGGAATTTCTTCCACTATATCGTCAAAAGTTTTGCCTTCTTCTATAAGCTCAGCACAATGCAGCACCTGAGCACCTTCACCCATTGAAATTGATTTTGAATCAAAGATGAATGTTTTTACTTCAGGATGTTCTTCGCTTACAACTTTAAGCCCATTATATATTCCTGAAAGTCCTGTAGATAAGACTATAGCTATTGCATGGGTGTAACCTTCCTCCTCTAAGTTCTTATAAAGCTTTTCCATATCATCTACAGAGGGAAGGGATGTGGTAGGAATTTCATTTACAAAATTATCATATACCTGTTGTGGTTTGATTTCGAATCTATCTTTGTATTCCTTGTCTTTGTATATTATTCTGAAGGGTAGTATTTTAATGTTATATCTGCTAAGCATTTCATCTGATAAATCACTTGCAGTATCAGTAATCAAAGCTATCTTTTCCATTTATTAATACCTCCTTTTAATGTGAGAATTTAATTATCACTATTGATGATACTATCACTATTGATATATGTCAATAGTGATATACATTATTGTTTAAATTATTTTAAAGTTATATAATAACATTTATATAGTATGCTAATATTAAAAATTTTTCAATATTTTTAATATTAATATCATCTAAAAGGTCTCAATTAAAAACTTATGAGGAGGAATAAAAAGTGGGAAATAAGTTGAAAACTTTAATGATTTATGCATCTGTACATCATGGCAATACTCAAAATATAGGGAAAATAATAGCAGAATCCTTAAATGCTGATATAATTAGTATAAATGAAGCAAATGTAAATGATTTAAATGATTACGATCTAATTGGTTTTGGCTCTGGTATATACTATGGAAAGTTTCATAAAGACATAATTGATTTTATTAACAAGTTACCAATTTCAAAGGGCAAAAAAGCATTTGTTTTTTCAACAAGCGGGTTTGGAAAGAGCAGCTATAATAATCCTATTGAAAATAAATTAAAAGAAAAAGGATATGAAATCATTGGCAGCTTTGCATGTAAGGGCTATGATACTTATTGGCTATTTAAAATAGTTGGGGGACTTGCAAAGGGAAGGCCTAACAATGAGGATATTCAGAATGCGAAGAACTTTGCTCAGAAAATTATTGAGACAAAATAAATATATTTAAAATGGCTTGATGGTATATTGGTACAATCATTTTTAGTAGTTATTTAATGGTGGTGGTAGGAAGTGGAATTACTGCAAGTATTTTTATGGTCAATGGTTCCAATAGTAGAACAAAAAGGGTCAATTATTCTTGGAATAAATAAGTTTAATTTAAATCCATATATTGTTTTTATTGTAAGCTTACTTGGAAGTTTAGTGCCAGTCCCTTTTATATTATTGTTTTTTAATAGAATATTTAAATGGATGAAAAAATATGAGATTTTCCGAAAAATAAATGATTTTATAGATAAAAAAATAGCAAAGAATTCTGATAAGATGATACGCTATAGAGAAATTGGGTTAATTATTTTTATTGGAATACCAATTCCTACTACAGGCCTTTGGACTGGGAGTGTAATTGCAGCATTTTTAAAGTTAGATTTTACGAAATCTTTACTTTGTGCAATTTTAGGAGGAACTATATCTGGAATTTTAATAACTATTATGTGTATAGCTTTTCCATGGCTTTTGGGACTTTAACAAGATTAAACGCAGCCACTCTCCCATGGGGAGCAGCTGCTGATAGATTACAGTAGCATCAAATGCAATCAGTGCCTTTGATAGATTTAATGCAGCTACTTTAATTACTATGATTGTATGTGGTATGTGGGTCAATTGAAAAAGTAACTT
>DHEX01000126.1 GCA_002400085.1 Clostridiaceae bacterium UBA4839
CCGCACTTATTACTGCATGCTGCAAAAAACTATACTGAAATAAAGCTTTAAACATTTTACTCCTCCCTACTTATGAGACTTTAAAACACGATGGGGTATGCCATGGGCAACTAAATCCACCTGGCATCCATAGACATGTTCTATTATGTCTTCTGTAAGCTTTGATTCCCCATGATAATAAAGTTTCTTATTTAAGCATGCAATATTCTTAACATAAGAGGATATAACCCCTATATCATGAGTAACAATTACTATAGTCATAGTATCATTTAATTTCTTTAAAAGTGAATAAATCATATTAGTTGCACTTGAATCAAGACTTGCTGTAGGTTCATCCAAAAGAAGTATCTTAGGATTACCTATAAGTGCCCTTGCAATTAAAACTTTTTGCTTTTGGCCGCCTGAAAGCTGGCCAATCTGCCTCTTCTTTAAATCTGATATTTGAAGTTCATCCATTATTTTATTACATTTTTCTAAATCACATTTATCAAATTTGTGAAATAAACTAAATTTGTTTTTTAATTGTCCCATTAAAATAACATCCATAACGTTTATGGGAAAATTCCTATCAAACTTTGAAAACTGAGGAACATAACCAATTAAGGAACCTGAAGCTTCAGGAGACTTTCCAAAAATTTTTATTTCCCCTTTTGATGGCTTTATAAGGCCAAGGATTACTTTCAATAATGTACTTTTGCCCCCGCCATTAGGGCCTAAAATAGCAAGATAATCCTTATTTTCAATCTCAAGGTTTATGTCTTTAATTGCTTCAACATTTTCATAATTTACAGTTAAATTTTTTATGCTTACAGCACTTTCCATTTTATCCCCTACTTTAATGTATTTTTAAATGTATCTGCAGTTTTTTGAAGGTTTTCTATATAATCAGCTGCTAATGGATCTAATTGTACTGCCTTTCCTCCTATTTCTTCTGCAAATGTTTCCGACTGCCTACTGTCAACTTCAGCTTGATAAAATATCACCTTAATATTTTGTTTTTTTGCTTCATCAATGGTCTTTTGAAGGTTTTGCATTGTGGCTTCCTTTCCCTCTTCCTCTAAAGCAATCATTTTAAGTCCATAGTCATCTGCAAAATATCCAAAAGCAGGATGGTATACTATTATAGTTTTATTTTCCAAACCAGCTAATGATTCTTTTATGTTATTATCAACTTGTGTTAATTGTTTTATATATTCATTTGCATTCTTTTCATATATATCCTTATTTTTTTCATCCAATGATGTTAATTCATTTTTTATGGTTTCAACCATTACAACAGCTCTTTTTGGTGAAAGCCATATATGAGGATCCCTTCCTCCTGATTCGAATTTCCTATCAGGATAAACTTTTGCTACAGCATCTTGAAGCTTTACAAGTTTCATACCATTGTTCATATCCTTTATAGTTGGAAGTATATTTGCTTCCTCTGTAGGAACACCTATAGCAAAATATAGCTGTGCATTGCTTAGCTTTTCCATTTGCTCTGGTGTAGGTGCATAATTTTCAGGGCTCTTTCCTGGTGGAATTAAAGTAACTACATCTACAAGATCCCCACCTACAGCTTTAACAAATGTCTCTTCAGGAACAATAGATACTGCAACCTTTAATTTATCTTTATCCCCTGTATTTTCATTTTCACTTTTGCTATTTTTACAGCTTGATGCAGCTAAAACCATTGAGCATAAAGTGGAAATTAAAATAAATTTTAAAAATGACTTTTTTTTCATAGCTATCTCCCCTCTAATGCAAATCATTTGCAATAATAAATTTATTATATATATCTATCACCCATATTGTCAACTGCATATATAATAAAAACTTCAAATTCACCATTCTGAAAAATTTGTCTCCGCCCTATGTTTACATTTGCACAGTTGAAGACTCTGCTCCGCTATGGTAAAATATAGAAAAACCTTTGGAAGCAGTCTAGGATATGACCAAACGCTAAAAAAAGAGTGGTGATGTTTCATTATGAAAAAAGCTATAAGCGCAATAGTGATACTTACGGTTATTACTTTATTTGTTTTAAACTGCCCATTCAATATAACAAAAACATTCAATGCCCTTGAAATCAGTGTATCCGATAATGAATACGCCATCGACAGACAACTAACATTTACAGGCCAATATCACATCAATATTTTTGGTCCAGATGTATTCTCAGGAAGAATAGTTGTATCTGATTATGAGCAAACATCAAATGGAGACAATATGTGTGATTGTGAAATAACTCAAAAAGATCTCGGTTCACTAATTATTTTTGAGAAAAGAGATAGCAATAATACTTTAGAAGAAGCTAATGTTTTCGGAACAATTTATTCTAAGCCTTTCTTAAAAAATGTTGTAATTATAGTTGGTGAGGGATATTCAAACAAAAATGCAATTTGTATTGTTGCAAATGTAGACAATCGTAACGATGCAATGTATCAAGTATCAAAAATACTTGATGTAGAAAAGTGAACCTTTTCCAAAGTGGTAAAATAGGCCTCTTATTTAATATTTGAATCCACCTGATATGCTGAAATTCTTTTAAATATAATTAATTATTTCTTAAAATTTAATAAATATGAATTTAATAAACAATATGGTATAATTATATTATTAAGTATAGGAGAGATTTATATGAAAAAAAGACAATTTTTATGTCTATTTTCACTTATAATATCATGTACTATTATCACTGGGTGCAGTAATTTATTTGCAAAAAAAATTGATAATAATGCTATAAATTCTTATATTAATTCAGAATCTGAAAAAGATGATGGCTTTTCAATAATAAGCACAGAAATCACTGAAACATCAATAAAAAATAACGATTCATTTATACCAGGAATAAAATTTAAAATCTATTTTAAACTGCCGTCTAATATTGATTTAGATGATATATCAAGTAGTGCTGGAATCAGTTTGATTTATAC
>DHEX01000115.1:0-7920 GCA_002400085.1 Clostridiaceae bacterium UBA4839
ATTTCTTCTATTTTTAAATCTTCAAAAAATCTTAATACTATTATGCTGCGATATTGAATAGGCAAATTCTCCAATGCTTTTTGAAGATCTATATCTGCATAATGATCTACCATACCAAAATCATAATTGGATAAAGTTTTATCATCTACTACCATGACCTTCTTCCGATTTCGGAGCAAATCTATTGCAGTATTGACAACAATTCTATAAAACCAAGTTTTTAAATACTCTGGTGTTTTCAAGCTATCTATAGTTGAAATTGCTTTATATGTCGATTCTTGTACCACCTCCAAAGCATCATCAGCATTTTTGACATAGCTGAATGCAAGGCGGTAAAATTTCTCCTCGTTTTTAATAACGTAATTTGTGAACTCCTCAGCCAAGTTAATTTCCCCCATTCGCGCGAATAGCTCCTTTCTTTTGTTCT
This sequence comes from Clostridiaceae bacterium UBA4839, assembly GCA_002400085.1. GTDB lineage: Bacteria > Bacillota > Clostridia > Clostridiales > Caloramatoraceae > UBA4839. Next base: position 428 of record DHEX01000115.1, read on the forward strand.
GATACGTATCACATCGTTTACTTTATAGACGCCTATGATATATGAAAAGTTTTACATAGACTGAAAATTTTATACTGTAAAATAAGTCTAAAATGTTATAAAATTTAGTTAAGAGGTGAAGGTATGAAATTATATAAGATAATGGTATGCATTACAGCACTGGTAATTGGTGTCAGTATATTTACTTTTTCATATATGAAATTTAATACAGGGGCAAAAGTTAAAAATAATGATGAAAAAGAACCAAGAATTGTACTTTTATCCCATATATATAATAATCCCTACTGGCAGATAATTAAAGAAGGAGCTGAAAAGGCTGCAAAGGAGAGAGGATGTCATTTAGAATATAATGGCCCTCAGGCTGCCAACATAGATGAAAATTTAAGATTATTTGATATGGCTGTTAATGCAAAGGCTGACGGCATACTTACATATGTTCAAGATGAGGATCTTTATACTCCCCATATAAACAATGCAATTTATTCTAATATTCCTGTTATTACTATAGATTCAGATGCGAAGAAAAGCATGAGATACTCTTATGTAGGTACTGACAATGCTTATGCAGGAAGAGTTGCAGCAAGTGTTATTCTTGAAGGAGTTAAGGGCGATGCAAGAATTGGTATTATTATGGGAGGGAAAGTAACAAACCAGCTTCAAAGAGTAGAAGGTTTTAAAAGTTATATTGAAGGTTTTCCAAAAGCCAAGATTGTAGATATTGAATCTTCTGATACATATGTGGTGGAGGCAAAAATTGCAGCAGAAAGAATGATAAGAGAAAATCCCAATATAAATTGTTTTTTTTGTGCTAGTGCTCTTGATGGCATTGGAGCTGCAAATGCAGTCTCAGATCTTAAAAGAAGTGATATTGTAATAGTATGTTTTGATGATTTGCCTGAGACTTTAGAACTTATAAAGCAGGGGACAATATATGCATCTATAGTGCAGGATCCTTATGATATGGGATATAAGGGAGTTAATTTGATGATGGATTACATAGAAAAAAAGAGTATACCAAAGGATAAATATCTGACTGAAATAAAAGTCATTAAAAAAGGAAACTTAGAAGAATATATAAAACAAAAAGATGAGGGGTAAAAATGAAAAATAGAAGCTTGAAATTCAGACTTATTTGGTTCATAACCAGCATAATTATCCTTATGGCAATGCTTAATGTGTATTCTATATTTACCAGTAAAACAATAGAAACTCAATATAAAGAAATGATAAATAATATGTATAATATCAATCAAATAGGTACGGATATAAATCTTTCCGTGTCTTATTTTGATAATTATATGTCCAGCAAAACTCAAAGCAACCTTGATTATTACAATAAATATTTATTTGATGCAAGGGACAAAATTGAAGTTTTAAAAGGTTCTATGGATGAAAAAAGTTTAGTGGTTTTAAACAATATTGAAAATACTATCAATTCATATAGTGAAAAAGCAAATGATACATATAATAAATTTTTGCTTTCTGGAAAATTTGATGAGTTTTATCCTTCATTTACTGAGACCAAAATGATAGCATCATATATAGATGATTATGTCCGCCAATTAAATGACAATTATTTAAAATATAATAAAAGTGTATATCAGGAGCTTAAAGCAAACACAAGAAAAAGCGGGAAGCTTATAATAGGGCTTTTCATATTTATAACATTTATGTGTATGGCTTTTGCATTTGCATTTTCAAAAGAAATAACAATGCCATTAAATGAACTTGTAGAAGCTTCCCAGAAAGTTTCCAAGGGAGATTTTGAAATTGAAAATTTTAATAGCTCAGATATATATGAAATCAATGTCTTATATAATGGGTTTAATATAATGGTTGGAGATATTAAAAAGCTAATTGTAGAGATGAAGGAAAAGGCAAATATAGAAAAGAAACTCAAGGATCAGGAAATGGAAAACTTAAAAATTGAAAATATGCTTAAGGAAGCCAAATTTAAATCTCTTCAATCACAGGTAAATCCTCATTTCCTTTTTAATACGCTAAATGCTATAGCACAAACTTCCGAAATAGAAGGAGCTTATGAAACAGAAAGGCTGATAGATTCCGTATCAGATATTTTAAGATATAGCCTTAGCATGGTAGACAGAACGTCAACCATAGGACAGGAAATTGAAATGGTAAAACAGTATATGTATATTCAGGAAACAAGATTTAAGGACAGAATAGGTTTTAATTTAAATGTTGACAGCAAGCTTTTAAATGTTGAAATGCCAGGGATGACTCTTCAGCCTCTTGTTGAAAATTCATTTATACATGGAATAGATCCAAAGGAGGATGGCGGCTCCATAAGCATAAATGCATATAGAGATTTAGGATATTGTATAGTTGAAGTAATTGATGATGGAATGGGAATGAGCCAGGAAAGGATAGATGAAATATTAAATAATAAAGATGTACATGAGCATCATGGGCATACTACGGGGATAGGGGTTATAAATGTTGTAAACAGGCTTAAACTTTTATATGATTATGATGATGTATTAACAATAAAAAGTGCTGAAAATAAAGGAACAAAAGTATCAATAAAAATTCGTCTTAACGAGGGGGTAAACTATGCTTAATTTGCTTATTGCAGATGATGAAGAACTTGAGAGAAGGGCGGTTAAAAATATTATAGGGAAATCCTTTGAGGGACAGTTTAATATTTTTGAAGCAAAAAATGGGAGACAAGCTATTGAAGTTGCTGATAAGGAAAAACCTGAAATAATAATTATGGATATAAAAATGCCAGGAATAGATGGAATTGAAGCAATTAAAGAAATTTCAAAATTTTCAGGTGAAAGTTATTTTATTGTTTTAAGTGCCTACGATTACTTTAATTATGCAAAAGAGGCTATGAAATGTGGAGTGAAGGATTATATTTTGAAGCCTTTAAAAAAGGATGAGTTAATAAATAAAATTAAAGAAGCAGTTTACTATATTGAAGAAAATAAAAACAAAAGGAAAGAGGAAATTGAGATTAAAGAAAGGCTAAAAACTATTCAGCCTATTGTTCAAAATGAATTATGCTATGCTTTTATAAACAATATGGCAACAGCAGACAGCTGCAAAGGTTATCTCGAATTTCTTAATGTTTCATTCAATTCAGGGTACTGCATTATTATGAGTATAAAGGATAAATATAAATATGCTGCTATTAATGAAATTGAAAGAGTAGAGATGAAAAATAAAATAAAAGACTATGTTTATGATTATATTAACCTTACAAGAAAGTGCATATCAACCTGTCTTTATACAAATGATATAGTTTTTTTTATTGAAGCTCCAAAAGAATATGATAAGTATATGGTTAAGGTTGATTCTGTTAATATGGCAAGGGATATAGCAGCAAGAGCTAAAAATAGGTTTGATGTTTCTATGTTAGTAGGAATAGGAAGGGTTTATGATGATATAAAAAACTTAGTGAAATCCTATAATGAGGCTATTATAGCCTTGAATTACGACAATATTGATATGAGGGTAAGGCATTATGATGATATATTTGGAAATGAGGAACCAGGGATATACTATTCAATTGAGCTTGAAAAGGTTTTAGTAAATAGTATTTATAAAGGGGAAGTTGAAGAAAGCTGCAAAATTTTTAATGACATAATGATAAAAGCCTGTGAAGGCATAGAGGATATAAATAAGGTTAAAACTATACTCCTCCAGATGATTTTAACAGTTGTTCTTTCAATAAATAAAAGTGGCGATTCTGGAATAGACATTGAAGCAATTCAAAGCTTTATAAAGGAAAGCCCCGTAGAAAACATAGAAGATGCAATGGGGGTTGGCAATAAGGTAATAGCTGATATTATAAAAAATGTATCAAATAAATACATAGATAGCCAGGAAAAAATAATTAAAAGATCTATTGAATATATAAAAAATAATTTTAAAGAGGATCTAACCCTTGAAACAGTAGCAGATTATGCCTGTGTAAGCCCTTATTATTTTAGTAAAATATTTAAAAAATTTACAGGGACAAACTATATTGATTATTTAACAGATATTAGAATAGAAAAGGCCAAGGAAATGTTAAGGGATGGGAAAGTAACTGTAAAGGATGTTTGTTTTAATGTAGGATACAATGATCCAAATTATTTCAGCCGTGTCTTTAAAAAAATAGTTGGGCTTTCACCTAAGGAATTTAAGGAAGGTATGGCATAAGGTGATTCTTAGGCTCAGGTGGAGTCTGCTTATAAGGAATACTTTTCTCCAACTGAGTCTTAGAAGAGCCGATCCAGGGGCGTAGCATCCGTTATTTCTCGCGTTAAGCGAGATATTACGGATGGTAGCCATCGGATAGTATAGCATTATTTTGGCAATATAGGCTTCATATAGCAAAATAGTGCTATATGAAGCCTATATTCTAAGAAATGTAGCACCATTATCCATAAACATGACAATATAATGTATAGCATTATTATAAAATTTTTATTATTCTTAATATATCACATATTTTAAATGATTAATTATTTAATCTTATCAATGTGAAGAATATGAAGGGGGAATTATTAAAATGAAGAAAAAGCTTTCATTAGTATTAGCAGTACTTCTTACTACTGCAATGGTTTTTACAGGCTGTGGTAAATCTGAAAGCAGTTCAGCCAATAAACCAGAGGATAAGTCTGCAAAAAAGGAAATTAAAGTTGGAGTTGCTCTTTATAAGTTTGATGATACTTTCATTTCAACAGTACGTGATGCTATAGAAGCAGAAGCTAAAGCGATAGAGGAAAAAGACGGAGTTAAAATAACAATTAATGCTGTTGATGGACAGGGACAGCAGACAATGCAAAATGACCAGGTGGATACATTTATAACTCAAAAATATGATGTTATTTGTGTAAACATGGTTGATAGAACTGCTGCATCAGTTATTATTGATAAAGCAAAAGCAGCTAATATTCCAGTAGTTTTCTTCAACAGAGAGCCTGTTAAAGAGGATATGGCAAAATGGGATAAGATGTTCTATGTTGGAGCAAAAGCTGAAGAATCAGGAACAATGCAGGGACAAATAATTGCTGATTATTGGAAGAAGCATCCAGAAGCAGATAAGAACAAGGATGGAAAGATTCAGTATGTTATGCTTGAAGGAGAACCAGGACATCAGGACGCTATACTTAGGACTGAGTATTCAATAAAGGCTTTGGAAGAAGCTGGACTAAAGGTTGAAAAACTTGCAAGTGATACAGCAAACTGGCAGAGAGCACAGGGGCAGGATAAGATGTCTGCATGGCTTTCAGCTCATCAGGATAAAATTGAAGTCGTATTTGCAAACAATGATGATATGGCTCTTGGCGCTATTGAAGCATTAAAAGCAGCTGGATACTTCAAGGACAATAAGTTTATGCCTGTTGTTGGAGTAGACGCAACTGCACCAGCTATTGACTCTTTAAAGCAGGGGTTATTGCTTGGAACAGTTTTAAATGATGCTAAAGGACAGGGATCAGGAGTTATGGATATTGCATATTCAATAGTTAAAGGTGAGGATGTAGCCAGCACAGTTAAGGGAATTACAGATGGAAAATATATGTGGGTACCATACCAACCTGTAACTAAAGAGAATGTGGATAAATTTGCAAAATAATATTAGTGCTAAGTATTAGTGTTAAGTATTTTTCAGGGAGTGTAAAGCACTCCCTGAATTTTAAATAACAAACAAATACCGCCCAGTAGAGCGGTTTCAAGCGAGGTGTATCTATGCAGCAGGAATATGTTCTCGAAATGAAAAATATATGCAAAAGTTTTCCAGGAGTTAAAGCCTTAGATGATATAACTTTAAAAATAAGGCCTGGAACAGTACATGCTCTTGTAGGTGAAAATGGTGCAGGAAAATCAACCTTAATGAAATGCCTGTTTGGTATATATATACCAGATTCTGGGGAAGTAATATTGGATAATAAGAAGGTACAATTTAAAAATACAAAGGATGCACTTGCAAATGGAATTTCTATGATTCAGCAGGAGCTTCAGCCTATTCCATATAGAACCGTCATGGAAAATATATGGCTCGGCAGATTCCCTATCAAAAAATTTGCAGGTATAAGTGTCGTAGATGAAAAAAAGATGTATAAGGATACAGAAGCTTTATTAGAAAATCTTAAACTTGATATAAAACCTGATGTGCTTGTTGCAAAACTATCTGTTTCACAAGCTCAGGGAGTTGAAATTGCAAAGGCTGTTTCATATAATTCTAAGGTTATAGTTATGGATGAACCAACTTCATCCCTTACTGATAATGAAGTTGACAACCTATTTAGGATAATTAGGGAACTGAAAAGTCAAGGTGTTGCAGTAATTTATATTTCTCATAAGATGGAAGAAATAAAAGAAATTGCTGATGATGTAACTATTATGAGAGATGGAAGATATATTGGCACATGGGGAGCAGATGAACTTACAACAGATATGATTATTTCTAAAATGGTAGGAAGAGAGTTAACCAGCAGATTTCCTGAAAGAGAAAACACTCCGGGGGAAACTGTCATGAGGATTGAAAACTTTACTTCAATAAATCCAAAGTCATTTAAAAATGTTTCTTTTGAATTAAGACGTGGTGAAATATTAGGTATTGGAGGACTTGTGGGAGCTCAAAGAACAGAGCTTGTAGAAGCTATATTTGGGCTAAGACATATTTCAAGCGGGAAATTATATATAAATGATAAAGAAATAAAAATTAAAAGCCCAGTGGATGCAAAAGAACAGGGCATTGCTCTTTTAACAGAAGAAAGGCGTTCAACAGGTATATTTCCTGTGCTTTCAGTTGCAGACAATGTTTTAATGGCAAGCATTAACAAGTATGTAAAACATAAGTTTATATTAAATAAGAAAAAAAGCTTGAAAGATATAAAAATAAATATCGACAAGCTTAGAATAAAAACTCCTTCTTATAAAACACAAATACAGTATCTATCCGGAGGGAATCAGCAAAAGGTAATATTTTCAAGATGGCTTCTTATGGATCCTGATATTTTAATACTTGATGAGCCTACAAGAGGTATAGATGTAGGGGCAAAATATGAAATCTATACTATTATTGCAGACCTTGCTAAACAAGGGAAGAGTATAATAATGATTTCTTCTGAGATGCCTGAACTTATAGGAATGTCTGATAGAATAATGGTAATGTGCTCAGGAAAAGTAAGTGGAATAATTGATGGAAAAGATGCAAATCAGGAAGATATTATGAAACTTGCAACTAAATTCGCATAATGCGGGGGAGGTTTAAATATGGCAGAAACGAAACCAAAAAAGGTTGTTGTAAATTCAAGTGGTATTAAAGACTTTGGAAATAAGTATGCAATTTATATTGTCCTTGTGGTATTATTTGTTGCTATAGGCTTAATGGAAAATAGCTTTTTTTCAGTTGGTAACGTATTAAATATTCTTATTATATCAACTATCAGAATTATAATTGCTTTAGGAGTAAGTAGTGCGCTTATTACAAGAGGGACAGACCTATCAGCAGGGAGAGTTGTAGGTTTTACCGC
>DHEX01000115.1:7947-13209 GCA_002400085.1 Clostridiaceae bacterium UBA4839
AATGGTCTTGTTATAGCTTATCTTAAAGTACCACCGTTTATTGCAACTTTGGGTATGATGGTTATAGTTTATGGCTTTGCATGTATATACACAAATGCGAGACCAATTGGAGGACTTAGAGATGATTTTACTAATTTAGCATCAGGAACAGTTTTAAAAATACCAAATTTAATTATTATTGCAGCTGTTGTGATTTTTGTAATGTGGTTTATATATAATAAGACAAAATTCGGCAAATATATATATGCCATAGGTGGAAACCCTGATGCAGCAGAAGTATCTGGAGTTAATGTAGAACATACACTTGTTAAAGTTTATGCACTTGCAGGAGCATTTTATGGTCTTGCAGGAGCACTTCTTGCAGCAAGAACGGGCGGTGCTACAAATAACTATGCACAAGGATATGAACTTGATGCTATAGCTGCATGTACTATAGGTGGTGTTTCAACTTCAGGAGGTATAGGAAAAGTTTCAGGAATTATAACTGGTGTACTTATTTTTGAAGTTTTAAACAATGGCCTTGTTGTACTTGGAGTATCAGCATATTGGCAGCAGGTTATAAAAGGAATCATAATTATAGGCGCTGTTGCCTTTGATGTTAAAAAGTATCTTAAAAAGAAGTAATCCCCTTCTAAGATCCCTGATTTTCAGGGATCTTTCTTTTTTTAAGGCTAATAAGTTTACTATAATAATTTAATGGGATTTATCTATTTTCAAAACTCTACCTTCTATAAGGTGGAGCTTTGTTTTTTTGCACAGTATTTATTTAAATTGCATAGGATAAAGGGAGTTAGATTAAGCTGATTTTTAAAATTGTATATAACATATTAAAAATAAATTAATCAGTTTACTTAATAATGTTAATTTGGAGGTCGCTATGGAAAAAGCAATATCGCTGTCAAATATAAATTTATGTGAGAATTCTTTAAGTAATTATAAGTTATCTGATGTTCCCGTAGGCAAATCCTGCAAAGTAAAGACGCTTAATGCAACAGGGCTTCTGAGGAACAGAATGCTTGATATTGGTATAATTCCTGGTACACAAATAAAAGTCATAAGACATAACTATACAGGCGATGCTGCAGCTTTTAACATAAAGGGAGCGGTAATTGCATTAAGAAAAGAAGAATCTTCACTTATTGATGTTGTTAACATTGAGTAATTTAATTGCAGGAGGGAGTAAATGGGGTTTACAAGACAAGCTGGTACTAAGGAAGGCATGACTGATGTATTTAGCATTGAAAAAACATCATTAGATGAGCTTGTTATTGCTCTTGCAGGTAATCCAAATACAGGGAAAAGCACAGTTTTTAATGCACTTACGGGACTGCATCAGCATACAGGAAACTGGCCAGGCAAAACTGTTGCAAATGCCAGGGGGAATTACAGGCATAAGGATAAAACTTTTATATTAGTGGATCTTCCGGGGACTTATTCACTTTTAGCAAGCTCTGTAGAAGAGCAGATAGCGAGAGATTTTATATGTTTTGGGAAGCCTGATGCAACTATAGTGGTAACTGATGCCACTTGTCTTGAGAGGAATTTAAATCTTGTGCTTCAAGTGATGGAGCTGACTAACAATGTAATTGTATGTGTTAACCTTATGGACGAAGCAAAACGTAAGAATATTGAAGTGGATTTAAAAGGGCTGTCAAGAGAACTTTCTGTACCTGTTATCGGAACTGCTGCAAGGGAAGGCACAGGTTTAAAGGAGCTTATGGATACTGTTTATGATGTTTCTATGGGCATTATAAAGCCTGTACCTAAAAGAATGGAGTATGAAGAGGATATTGAGGAAATTATTAAGGATACTATGTCTAAAATAGAACAGTACGTAAAAGATCCTGTAGTTCTTAGGTGGCTAGCTTTAAGGTTAATAGATGGGGATAAAACTATTATAGATTCAATTAAAGAATATATGATGGCAGATTGGGAAGGCAGGGGTGATACTTAATGAGCAGCATGGATAGTAGTGGACTTTCGGATATAATTTTTATATCTAAAAGCATAAAAGAGCAATATGGCAGTGAATTTAGAGATAGGATTGTAAAAAGTATATATAACAGGGCAGGTGAAGTAGCAAAAAAAGTTGTTAAAAATAATTCAGAAAAGAAAAAAGATGCTGATAAAAAAATAGATGACATATTAACATCCAAGACTTTTGGAATACCACTAATGCTGCTTTTGCTTGCAGTAGTATTTTGGATTACCCTTGTAGGTGCAAATTATCCATCAGAGTTAATAGGAAAGTTCTTATTTTGGATTCAAGATAGGCTTACAGATTTGTTTATGAATATGGGGGCTCCCTCATGGCTTCACGGGGTTATCGTGCTTGGATTTTATAGAACGCTAGCTTGGGTTGTATCTGTTATGCTTCCGCCTATGGCTATATTTTTCCCCATATTTACACTTCTCGAGGATTTAGGGTATCTGCCAAGGATTGCCTTTAACTTGGATCATTTATTTAAAAAAGCCTGCGCCCATGGTAAGCAGGCACTTACAATGTGCATGGGATTTGGGTGTAATGCTGCTGGAGTTATTGCTTGCAGAATAATTGAATCTCCAAGGGAAAGGCTTATTGCAATTTTAACTAACAACTTTGTTCCGTGTAATGGAAGGTTTCCTACACTTATAGCAATAGCAAGTATTTTTATAGGCGGAGCAGTAGCCCCTGTATATGGACCCATAATTGCTTCCTTAGCTGTTGTAGGCCTTGTAATATTAGGAATAGCCATAACTCTTTTAGTATCATATTTATTATCAAAAACGTTGCTTAAAGGGGTACCGTCATTTTTTATTTTAGAGCTGCCTCCTTATAGAAAGCCTCAGGTGGGAAGGATAATATATACTTCCATCATTGACAGAACAATATTTGTCCTTGGGAGAGCAGTGGCAGTAGCTGCCCCTGCGGGAGCATTAACCTATATACTTGGGAATATCTATATAAATGATATGAGCATAATTGCTCATGCTGCTCATTTTTTGCAGCCTTTAGGTCATGCACTTGGAATGGATGGGTTTATATTGATGGCATTTATTTTGGGGTTCCCTGCTAATGAAATTGTGCTGCCTATACTAATAATGAGTTATCTTTCAGCTGGCTCCATGGTTGATTTTAATGGACTTGGTATGCTGAAAAAAATATTAGTAGATCATGGATGGACCTATTTAACTGCACTTAATGTAATGCTTTTCTCCCTGCTTCATTTTCCCTGCGGCACTACAATTTGGACTATAAGAAAGGAAACAGGAAGCTTCAAGTGGACAGTTCTCTCAGCTTTAATTCCCACGGCAGTTGCAGTGATAGTATGTTTTATTGTGACTCAAGTGGCAAGAATGTTTTAGCATTTTTTAGCTGTAGGGAGCGGAATGGTCAAGACCGCTCCCTGACACTTTTAACCAATTACAAAAGATTGACTGATTGACTTTTAGCAAAGCCTCATATATAATATAAATTGCGATGCGTAAAAATGCATATTTATTTTTATGGACCGACCATGGAGAGATGGTTGAGCTGGTCTAAGGCGCACGACTGGAAATCGTGTGTACCCGTTGAAGGTACCAAGGGTTCGAATCCCTTTCTCTCCGCCATGTATGAAGGGCTTTACAGAAATATCTGTAAAGCTCTTTTTTGCTTAGACAGGTAAAAAAGGTGACATTAGTGTGACTTCTGTAATTATTTAAATAAAGGGAATAGAAATAATTCTAAATGTCCATATTATTTTCATCCTTTAAATATTGTGTAGGGGACATCCCTGTGTATTTTTTAAATAGCTTACTAAAATAGTAGGGGTCATCTATTCCAACAAGATAACATATATCAGAAATTTTAATTGGAGTTGTAGTGAGCAGTTCCTTCGCTCTATTTATTCTTATATAATTTAAATAATTTGTTATAGTGTATCCAGTCATTTTGTGAAAAACTCTATTTAAATAATCATAATTTGATTCAAAAATTTCTCCTATATCCTTACTATTTATTTTTTTGCTGTAATTGTTATTAAGATAATTTATTATACTTCTGCATTTCACGAAGGCTTTAGAAAAGTGAGCCTGAACACTTGAAATTTTAGTAGAGGTATAATCTTTAGAGATAGCTATCAAAAGTTCTAAAAATTTTAATGAAGCTATTCTTTTATAACCCTCATACTTTTCGTAAAATACATTATCTATTATCGTTAATAGTGTCATTATTTCATTTTCATTTTCAATATGATAGTACTTTGGAAAATAATATAGGAAATCATCTTCAATATCATATTCATATATATTGCTTGAAAGAGATTGTTTTCTTCTTTGTATTATATGTTGGGATATTTCATCATAGGACTTATCTATTACAGTATGTATTGATGGATGTTTAAAATGTATATAGTAATAATGGCAGCAAGATGGCTTAAACCCTTTATGTGTAATATTAGGCTCAAGAAGCAGCATGTCTCCTTTTTTTAGTGAATATTTCGTATCTCCTTCCTGAATATAGAGTTCTCCACTTTTCATTATGTATAATATATATTCATTTATAGTTCTTTCAAAATGAATCCAAGGCTTTGTATATGACACATGGCCTATTAGTCGTACATTTGGAATTATATTAGTGTTTATGGACAGTAAGTTCATTTTATCCATCCTTATCCCTCCTGTATTTTGTGCATAGCTATAACAAAAGTAGATATTTTACAAAAAAGGTATGAATAGTACATTCATTATTATTATAATGCAAAGTATTATAAAGTTAAATAAAAGGATGAACCATTATATAAAAATATACTATAAAACAAAATCAAACTTCCACATTGTGATTTATAGTTGTGCGTTATTACTTTGCAGACAGCAAATTGTCCGATAATTCAAATTATTAGGGAGGGGGAAAAAAGGTGAAAACAGAAAAGATAATATCTGTCATCTTAATTGGCATTATAGCATGTTCATTTTTTGCAGGATGTGGACAAAAATCAAACGAGACAACTTCTAATGATGCAAACAACAAGCCAAAAACAGAGGCAGAAGATGAAACTAAATTAAGCGGTTCCATAGAGATGTGGAGTACATTTACAGATATTGAAAATAAGGTGCTTAAAGAGAAAATTGTACCTGCTTTCAATAATAAGTATCCTAACATAAAAGTAAAGATAACACCTATGCCTGGCGGGGATGACTATAAGAAACAAATTCTTCAGGCATGTATGAGCGGAACTACTCCTGACCTTGCAAGAACAGATATTACAGATGTGGCACAGTATGCAAAAGAGGATTACTTGG
>DHEX01000115.1:13351-13556 GCA_002400085.1 Clostridiaceae bacterium UBA4839
AAGGTAATGGGAATAGGCATTAGTGGAATAGGTACATGGAATATGGCTCCTTATTTCTTATCACTTGGAGGTAAAATTACTGATAAGGAAAACAGTAAGGCATCTGGATTTTTAAATAGTCCTGAAAGTGTTAAGGCATTAGAAAAGATAGTTGAGTGGAATAACAATGGTTATGCAGCAAAAAGTATTTTAGGTGGAGAAGGTT
>DHEX01000115.1:13700-16339 GCA_002400085.1 Clostridiaceae bacterium UBA4839
TAAATATGATGCCAGTATGCAAAGAAACATCTAAAAAATCTGTTGTTACAGATAATAATATGATGAAGGTTTATATTGAGCAGCTTAGCACAGCATGGGCAAGGACTCCAAGTCCGGCGTGGGCTGATATAGATAAGGCAATATCAGAAGCTTTTGAAAAGGCTGTAAGAAAGAAAGCAGCACCACAGCAAGCATTGGACGAAGCAGCTAAAAAATAGATGAATTATTAAAAACAAAATAAAATTTAATTAAGGATTAGGGGTATTCTCTTAATCCTTAATTTTAAGGAGCATGATTGCATTGGAACAATACACAACTGTTTCTTATAAAAATAAAAAAATTAGGAAGATAAAAGATAAGAGGAAGCATAAAGAGGCACTGCAAGCATGGATGTTTATAGGTGTAGGTTTTATTCTTTTTGCTGTATTTATGGCATATCCGCTGTTAAAAAATATTGAAATGGCTTTTATGGATTATAGTGTTAATCCTAATAAGCCTAGCACATTTATAGGGCTTAATAATTTTAAAAAGGCTTTTTTATCTTCAGGTGTTCTTGGCGAAAGTGATAAATTTTATTTGGCACTTAGAAATACACTGCTTTGTGCTTTAGTAACTGTACCTTTTCAGTGGTTTATAGGTATGATGCTCGCAGTTGCAATAGAATCACTTTCAAAGGGGAAAATGTTTTATAGATTCTTGCTTTATATACCTGTAATTTCTGACTGGCTTGTAGTTGCAATACTTTTTAAGTATATATTTCAAGATACCAGTGGAGCTCTTGTAAATTCTATACTGCTTAATTTGCATATTATAAAAGAGCCTGTTATGTGGCTTCAAAATGAATGGACAGCTAACATTGTAATATGGTCACTTTGTATATGGAAAGGCATAGGCTGGGTGATGATAATGTATACTACAGCACTTCAGGATTTGCCTAAGGATATATATGAAGCTGCAGAGGTAGATGGAGCAACTAAAAAGCAGAGCTTTTGGAAGATAACCATCCCTCTTTTGCAGTCAAGGACTTATTTTATAATAACCTCATTGATTATAGGAGCATTTAATGTGCTTCTGCAGGTAATGCTTATTACTAATGGGGGGCCTATGGGCAGAACTGATGTACTTTTAAATTATATGTATAATAAAGCATTTTCAAGTTTTGATTTTGGTTATGCTGCGGCACTTAGTGTAATAATGGGTATAATTCTCATAGTTATATCAGTTTTTCAAAAGAAAATTACAAATAATGCAAAGATAGAGTTTTAGGGGGTGGGGTAGTATGAAAAGCAAGCTAAATCAAATATTAAAGCATTTAATACTTCTATTTATGGTAATTTTAGCACTGCTGCCTTTTATGAATATGATAACTACTTCACTTATACCAAACGCATATGTTTTACCTTCTGAGCCTCAGATAATTCCAAAGCAATTTTATTTTGGAAATTACGTTGCAGTTTGGGAGGGGGAAGACTTTGGGAGGTATTTTCTAAATAGTGTCTTTGTAACCTGCATAACAACTGTACTGACATTAATTATAGCTTCAATGTCAGCTTATGGTTTTGCTAGATTAAATTTTCCAGGGAAAAATATAATATTTAATATATATATATATTCTCTTATGATTCCTGCAATACTTGCATTAGTTTCTCAGTTTACTGTACTGCAGAGACTAAATTTAGTAAATACTTATGCTGGCCTTATTGTGCTTTATGTAAGCGGAGGGGTAGCAGGTAATACGTTCTTTTTAAAGGGGTTTTTTGAGACTATTCCAAGGGCTTTGGAGGAATCTGTAATTATGGATGGCGGCAGCAGGTGGACAGTATATAGACATATAATACTTCCACTTTCAAGGCCTGCACTTGCTACTATGGCTATAGGTACATTTTCAGGAACATGGATGGAGGTCTTTACAGCTCTAACTATTATAAAAACTCAATCAAAGAGAACACTTCCTATTGCTATAAAGCTTTTACAAAATGGTAAGGCTACACAGTGGGGAATAATATTTGCAGCATCTATAATTGTTTTGATACCAATAATGACGATATTTATATTATTTAACAAACAGTTTATTAATCCAGGCGGAAGTCAGGGTGCAATAAAGGGTTAACAGTAAGCTGCACACAATTTACTTTTTATGGGGGGAGTGTGTATTTTGAAAAAGAAAATAGTAATAACAAGTATTTGCATAGTATGTATTGCAGCACTATTTACAGTGCACAAGGTTTTAAGCTTTGAAGCAGATAAGGCTGCAAAGATAATTGATAAAGGAAAACTTTTAAGCGATGTTTATACGGATAAGGCAAGATATAACCCCAAAGATAGTGTAAATATAACTATAGAATTGGATAATAAATTAAATAGCAACTATAGTGGGAAGCTAAATGTATACTATAAGAATTTAAATAAGACCATTGGTACTAAAGAAATAAAAGTTGAAATAAAAAAAGGAGAAAAAAAGAGTATAAATATAGCTTGGAATCCTCCTGCTAATGACTTCAAAGGTTACATGGTAGAAGTTTATGCATTTAAAGGAATAAACGTTATAGACAGCAGGAATACTGCTGTAGATGTATCATCAAACTGGGACAGGTTTCCAAGGTATGGCTATGTTGCAGAATATCCAAAACGGGAAAAAG
>DHEX01000041.1 GCA_002400085.1 Clostridiaceae bacterium UBA4839
CTATTAGCTTTTTCATGCATATTTTCACGCTCCCTTCATTTTTTATCTTTACTATGCCCGAAAAAGCTATGAGATATAATCATTGACTAATTCTCAATTATAAAAAATGCGTCGCATTATTCTACTATTATGCCATATCACTTTTTATTTTTTATATTCTTCGAATAATTGCTATATATGAATATTTTTTAATTAGTATTGGAAATATTATGAAATTTCATACAATTATGTTACAATATATGGTATTATATAGAAAATAGAAATGTTATTTAGGGGGCTGCTCTGTTATGAAAAAGTTTTTATTTATTCTCATGCTGGTTGTAATAGTACCATTGGCTGGATGCCAAACGGCAACAAATGAAATTAAGGATATCGATGGAGTTTCAATGGTGTCCGCCAAAAACGCGTGCGATATACTAGGGTTGACATATGCTGATAAAGACGGAGGTTTCGTTATAAAACAAGATGATATAAAATTAGAATTTAATTTTTCTAATAACTATGTTTATAAAGATAAATTTATTATGTACGTAATGGAAAAACCTGCTGTTGATAAGAGAGATGTCGCATATTTACCCATTAGTTTTTTTTCGGACTACTTAAAAGTTGATATTCAAAAAGGCAATGAGCTGCCTAAATCCGGTAATGTTTCATTATATAAAGTTGTGAAATTTTTGCCTAAAGAGATAATTGATGCTATTAACGATAAATCTTATCCTAATAGGGACAAGATACTAGAAGAAATTGAAATACCTCGATCTATGGGTATTCAAATTTCGAATATAAATATGTATAAAGTAATTATAACAACCCCTTTAAGTGAATTTTCAAATGTTCTCAAAACAGAGTTAGGCCAACATGGATTATCAGAAAAGGAAATTGAAGGGATGTCATATAATGATTATAAAACCATAGAAAGATCCTGGAAACTTACAAAAGAAATGACCGAATCCGCAAAAAAAATCTATCCGGAACTTGCTAATACAGATCTTAACACATGGACTTATGGTGATTATGAAGATTATTATACCAAAAAGGATAAAGAAAACTTTGAACACGAATTTACAAAGGAGCAAATAGCTCAACTAAACCAAAGAGGAATATTGTTGGAGGATGTACATTGGCTGTTAAAGGATTTCTATAAAATAGATACTATTTTAGCTCAACCAGATAAGGTTTTAAAAAAGGACATCGAAGGATATTACCAATTTAATATTGATACTTTAACTAGCCAGGCACGGTAATAATTGATTGCCTGTATGGTGCCGTTTTCCTGAACGATGATTAAAATTTAGGGGGAGGCGGAACGGTCAAGACCGTTCCCTGCAGCATTTATCGTTTGTATAATTAAATTATGGAGCTGTTGCACTAAGGATAAATGTTACAATATATGTGTGTAAATTCCTTAGTGTGACAGCTCCTTTGGCCTCTTTGTATTATTTAATACTTCCATCTATCCCTATTACAACTTCTTTGTATGGAACAATTACCTTTGCATTAAGCATTGCAGTTTTAACTGCATTTACAATACCGCCGCAGCATGGGACTTCCATTCTAACTACTGTAATGCTTCTCAAATTATTATTTTTAATAATTTCAGTAAGCTTTTCTTTGTAGTATTGATTATCATCAAGTTTTGAGCATCCTATTACAGTTATATGATTTTTTATAAAATCCTTATGGAAGTTAGCATAAGCATAAGCTGTGCAATCTGCTGCTACTAAAAGATCTGCATTCTTAAGGTATGGAGCTCTCGGGTTTACTAAATTCAGCTGAACTGGCCACTGCCTTAATTCTGATTGAACTTCGCTTTCACTTACTTCTTCCTTTTCTGATTTTTTAACTGCAGCTGGCTTTCTTTCTATCACCTTTGATGCTATTCCAGGGCATTCGTAAGGAATAGAATGTTTTTTCCCTATATCCTCTTTTTTATCCTTTACCTTTTCTTCATCATAAGGAAGGCTCTCCCTTTCAATTATTTCAATGGCACCTGCACTACATTCAGGCAAACAATCTCCAAGTCCATCACAATATTCATCTGAAACAAGCCTTGCTTTCCCATTTATCATTTCAATAGCACCTTCATGACAAGCATTTGCACACAATCCACATCCATTGCATTTTTTTTCGTCTATATGAACAATTTTTCTTTTCATTAGAATCACTCCTTCTTCTTAGATCTTGACTAAATTTTATAATAAATCCATAATAAAATCGGTAACACAAGTTACATAGTTATCAAAAACAATCGGTAACGTAAGTTACATAGCTATTAAAAATAAAGGGTGAGTAATATGTTTCTTCTTGATATTTGTCCACTTTTTAAAGGGTATGGCAACTGTGAAATACAAAAAATTATAAAGGATATTAATTATAATATAAATTATTATTCAAAAGATCAAATTATTGCAAATGAAGGAGATACGTGTAATTCTATAGGAATTGTACTAAAAGGAAGCACTGAAGTTCAAAAGATATTTGCTTCTGGAAAAACTATAACTGTAAGCCGCCTTAATATTGGAGAAATATTTGGCGAAGTAGTAATATTTTCAAAAGTTAATTTTTATCCTTCTACTATTGTATCCTCTGATACATCTCAAATAATGTTTATATCTAAAGATGACATAATAAAGATGTGCATCAGCGATAAAATAATATTAAAAAACTTCATGGAAATACTTTCAAACAAAATATTAACACTTGATAAAAAGCTTGAAAATATATCCTACCAAACTTTAAGGCAAAAAATTGGCAGCATGATATTAGAGGAATATAAAAAACAGAAAAACCTAAAAATTAAAATGCCCTACTCAAGAAAAGAAATGGCAGAGCAATTAGGAGTTCCCCGTCCATCCCTTTCAAGGGAGCTTTTAAATATGAAAAGTGAAGGAATCATTGATTGTGATAGAAATTATATAACCATTCTTGATATGGACAGATTTGAGGATATATTTTTTTAAGCTTCTCATAGAATTCCCCCAATATATTTACTACTATAATTTTTGTCATTATTTTTATAACATTTATAAAAACTTCAAAATATATTTTAATCATTTCCAAATTTTATTATTATTTTATCAAATACCTGCTAATTGAAATTATTGATATTATATTTTATATAGGCTATAGTTTATTTAATGGCTAAAATTATCCAATGGCTACCATCCGTAATGCCCCGCTTAGAGCGGAGAGTAACGGCTGCTACGCCCCCTGGATAAGTAATTCTATAGGTTAATGATAATCTCAATATGCTTATTAAAAAATCAAATTATTAAGGGGGGATTTTATGTTTAAATTTTCTAAAAATCTTTATACTGATGTTAGAATTGAAGAGGTTTTTGAAACCAACATAACATTTACTCTTGGAAAAATAAGCGAATACAAGATAAGAAATTACAAAGCCGCATTTATTAGAGTTTTTGATGGGGATAGATGGTTTTATTCCTCAACCTCAGACTTAGATGAAATACAAAATGAAATTAAAAAACTTTCTAAAATGGCAAAACCAAATGACAAAATAAATGATAACCCAATAGTTAAAAAGATGGAAGTAAACTCAGGAACCTTCTTGAAATTTAAAGATAATGATATATCAAAAGTTTCTGAAGAAGACAAATTAAACCTATTAAAGGGAATGTTCCCACAAGTTTGTGAAAACAAATATATTAAAATGTGGACTGCAAGATATATTGACTGCAGAAAAGTTAAAGAGTTTTTTTCAAGTAAGGGCTCAAATATTAAATTTGATACTCAAAGATGTGGATTTTCTATGGGATTTGTTATGTCAGAAGGAAATAAAAAGCTTAATGAATCTTACCAAAAAGCCTCCTGCTGTTTTGAGGATTTAAAAGGCAAAAATGATGAGCTTAAAAAGTATATAAATAAATGTGAATATTTTCTCTTGAACTCAAAGCCTGTAGAAAAAGGAACTTATACAGTTGTCTTATCGCCCCTTGCAGCTGGTGTATTTGCCCATGAAAGCTTTGGTCATAAAAGTGAATCAGATTTCATGATTGGTGATGAAACAATGAAAAAAGAATGGGCATTAGGTAAAAAGGTTGGCTCAGACATATTAACCATTGTAGATGATGGAAATGTTTTAGGAAGCGGATATACGCCTTTTGATGATGAAGGAAGTCATGCTAAAAAAACTTATCTTATAAAAGATGGTGTTTTAGCTGGAAGGCTTCACAGCAGTTCAACAGCTGCTATTTTAGAGGAAGATTTAACTGGAAATGCCCGCTCTATAAACTTTGAATACGAACCAATTGTTAGAATGACTACTACCTATATAGAGGCTGGAAATGAAACAAAAGATGAACTAATAAGTAAAGTTAAAAACGGAATATATGTTGAAACTATAAAACATGGTTCAGGAATGTCAACATTTACAATGGCGCCATCTCTTTCTTATGTCATAAGAGATGGTAAAATAGCTGAACCTGTAAATATTTCAGTTGTTACTGGAAATGTATTTAAGACATTATCTGAAATAGATGGTGTTTCAAATGAATTAGAGCTTTTATCCTTTGTTACTGGAGGCTGCGGTAAAATGGAGCAGTACCCGCTTCCTGTAGGCTTTGGCGGACCATATGTTAGGGTCAATAACCTTAATGTACAGTAGGGAGGGATTAGTAATGAAAGAAATATATTCAATAAATCATAAACAAACTTCTATAAATATATCAGGAAGTAAAATTGAATCCGTAAGGGAAAAAAACATTTTAAAGACAGGACTTCGTATTTATAAAGACGGTTTTATTGGCGTTTCAGGAGCAATTGGAAAATTTGACGCGGATGAACTAAGTAAAAGAGCAAACAGTGCCCTTAAGGCTAAAGTTGAATACCCTTATGAAATTACTTCAAATATAAAAAAAGATGTAATAATAAATAATGAAATTTTTAAAGATAATGATTTCATAAATGAAATTGAGGAGGTTCTTGATTATTTAAGGAAAAATCAAAGCAGCTTTATTTTTTCAAATAAAATAAACATGAGCACTGTTGATACTTCACTTAAAAATGAAGAAAATCTTAATTTAAATTACAAGGATAGTGCCATAACTGTAGAGCTTGTTTTTAAGGAAAAATCTTCTTCAAACATAATGGATGGAGCCATAGTATTTGAGGATAGAAAATACAATAAAAATGATTTTATAAGCATATCGGATGATTTTTTAAATGCATATAAAAACAATGTAGAGTTTAAAAAGGAAGGTAAATATCCTGTAGTTTTTGCTTCAATAGATGATACTCCATTTATAAAATTTATAAGTGACCTCAACGGGAGAGTTTTCGGTACTGGTTCTTCACTTTTTTCTAAAAACTTAGGCAAAAAAATATTCAACGACTCTTTTACCCTATATAATAGCTTAAGCCCTGAAGACATATGCCTTCAGCCTTTCTTTGATGCAGAAGGAACAATAAATAAGGACTATAGATTCCCGCTTATAGAAAATGGAGTTTTAAAAGCAGCTAACACTGATAAGAAAACTGCTGCAATGTTTAACCTTCCTCTTACCGGAAGTGCAGTTTGTGATTATGACAGCATTCCACAGCCGGGAATATCAAAACTAAAAGTAAAAGAATGTGAAAAAACTGCAAAAGAACTTTTAGGCGGAGATATGGGAATTTTTGTTGCAGATGCAGCTGGAGGAGATTTTACTCCTGACGGAAACTTTGCAACACCAGTTCAGCTTGCATTTTTATATGATGGTGAAAAGATAATTGGAAGACTTCCAGAGCTTCAAATTTCATCAAATATATTTGAAATGTACGGCAATAGCTTTAGGGGGGTATCCAAAAATGATATCTGGCCTCTTGGCAATATAAAGGCTATGATAATGGATATGGATGTTAAAAAGCTCTAAAAAATATTAGCCAAAATTTTTAATATTCTAAGATTTCTTTTAAAGAGCCTATATGAATTGACTAAATCTTTACACACAAAAATGCTTGTAAAAATCTATGCTTCCATAGAATTACAAGCATTTTTTATATTTATTAAACTATAAGTAAATTATGATCTATCCGATGGCTACCATCCGTAATGCCCACACTTAAGGCGGGGGATAATGGCTGCTACGCCCCTGGATCGGCTCTTCTAAGACTCAGATGGAGAAGGGGTATCCCTTATAAGTAGACTACATCTGAGCCTTAGAACCACCTTATCAAATTTCAGATTTAACAGATGATTTCTTCAATGAAGGTAAATATCTATTAAAGAAATCTTTATTTAATTTAAAAACCTGGGGTGAAAGTAGTACTAATGCTATAATATTTGGAATAACACCTATGCCCATTACTATGTCAAGAGCACTCCAAATAGTTTTTAATCCTCCTACTGCACCTACAAAATTTATAGGGATATAAATATATCTATATATTTTACCAAGCTTTACACCACCAAGATATGTACAGCAAGATTCACCATAGTAGCACATTCCTAAAATAGTAGTATAAGCAAATAATATCAAACTAAAAGTTACAAAGTATTTAAAAAACGGAGCTATACTCCCAAAAGCTTTAGCTGCAAGTAAAGCGGGTGATGTACCATCATTAAGCGGTGTTTCAGTTAATAGAATAGATAATGCTGTTATATTGCAAACTACAAATGTATCAAGAAATACTTCTGTAACCCCCCACATGGCCTGCCTGCAGGGATGATCTGTAATTGCTGTGGCATGGGCAATTGGTGCAGTACCTTGTCCTGCTTCATTGGAATATACTCCTCTTGAAACTCCTGCCTTTATTGCTTCTTTAACAGTATATCCTGCTAATCCACCTACAGCTGCTGTTTTTGTAAATGCTCCTTTAAATATAAGTCCTATTACCATAGGAAGTTTATTTATATTTAAAAATAGGACAATCATACCACATATAAAATATAATAAAGACATAAAAGGAACAATTTTTTCACTTATTTTAGCTATACTTTTTAAACCACCTACAAGAACTATACCAGCCAGCACAACTATAACAATACCAATAATTGCTGCATTAGCACCTGGAAAATCACCCTGTATAGCTTCAACTATTGAATTTGATTGAACCATTGTATCTCCAAAACAGAAAAATGATATACATATTGAAAAAATAACTGCAAGCCATTTTGCATTTAACCCTTTTTCCATATAAAGATGTGGCCCGCCAATAAAATTCCCTTCTTCATCCTTTTTTCTATATTTAATACTTAAAGTTATCTCCGAATATTTTGTACATTCTCCTACAAAAGCAGAAAGTAGCATCCAAAATACCGCGCCAGGACCACCCATTTGCAAGGCTGTTGCAACTCCGACAATATTTCCTACACCAATAGTCGCTGCTAAAGCTGTTGCCAATGCCTGAAATGGTGTTATTGTTCCTTCCCCGTTACCTTTTCTTTTAGTCTTTTTAAATAACGCCCCAAGAGTATCTTTCATTATAGATTTAAATTTTGTAAGCTGAACAAATTTAGTACCAATTGATAAATAAAGTCCTGTACCAAGAAGTGCAATAAGCATCCATGGTCCCCATATTGCATCTGCAATGGATGTAAGCAGTTCCTCCATAATAAATCCCTTCTTTATTTATTTAATAATGGATAAAATCCATTCCATACTATATTTTTAAACCCATCTAAATCTGTGGCTCCTTCTGTACTTATTGTAAGAATTCTAGACTCTTTATTTATATTTAATTTTTTAAGTATATCTCTATATTCTTCCTTTTCAAGTATTAAACTTAAAAGTCCAAATCCTGCTGCACCTGACTCGCCCGAAATCACCCTCTTATCATTTTTAAGTGGATTTGAAAGTACCCTCATTCCTCTTGCAGCAATTTCATCTTCGCAAGAAACGTAAGCATCAGCATAATCCCTTAAAATATTCCATCCAATCGTATTAGGTTCCCCACAAGCAAGACCTGCCATAATAGTTTTTAAATCTCCTTTTACAGCATAAGGTTTTCCATCATTCATTGAAGCTGATTTAAATATACATGCTGCATTATGGGGTTCAACGATAACTGTTATTGGTCTTTCTTTACCATATTGAGCTGCAACATATCCTTGTATTGCACCTGCAAAAGAACCGACTCCTGCTTGTAAAAATATATGGGTAGGCAGTTCTTCTCCTCTTTCTTTTAATTGTTCAATTACTTCATCAATTATCGTTGTGTATCCCTGCATAATCCAAAGAGGAATTTCTTCATAGCCTTCCCATGCAGTATCCTGAATCATAACCCATCCGTATTTTTTTGCATTATCATTTGCCAGCCTTACTGCGTCATCATAATTAAGATCAGTTATTGTAACATTTGCCCCTTCTTTTTTTATATTGTCAAATCTCATTTTAGCAGAGCCTTTAGGCATATAAACTACTGATTTTTGCCCAAGCTGATGTGCAACCCAAGCAACTCCTCTTCCATGATTTCCATCTGTTGCTGTTACAAATGTAATTTCTCCGAGTTTTTCCTTTATATCTTTAGAAATCATTTTTTCATAAGGAACCTCACTAATATCCATATTTAATTTATTACTCAAATACTTTCCAATAGCGTATGAACCTCCAAGAACCTTAAAAGCATTAAGGCCAAATCTATAAGATTCATCTTTTACCCAAATCTTCGATACTCCAAGCATTTTAGATAATTCATTTAATTCAATAAGCGGAGTAATACTATATTGAGGAAAACTTTTATGAAAATTTCTTGCTTTTTGTATTTCAGACAACTTAAAATTTTGAGTTGAAACTTTTTGAATATTATTATTTCTTGAGTTACTATTTAATATTAATTTTATAAGTTTTTCTTTATCCAATTATATTTCCCCCTATTTTGCTAATTTATATTATAGGTTAACCCATATATATAACTTGCAATTTCTATGCCAAAACTTAAAACATAGTTGTTTCAGTCATTATACTTGAAAATCAAATAAAAGGTATTCTCATATTGAGAAAACAATCGCAATATGAGAATACCTTTTTATATCTTATAAAAGTCAGTCATTATACAAAAACATGAAGTGATTATTAGACTCAGATGAAGCTCGCTTATAAAGAATACTCTTTTCCAACTGAGCCTTAGAGGAGCCAATTCAATGGCATAGCAGCCGTTTGTAGCCATCAGATAAAGCAATAATATAATGCCCATTCGTTAATTAAATACGTATTTTAAAAGAATTCATAGTTAATTCCCTTATTTATTAAAATCAGTTATATCAATATATTCTGTAAATTATTCCTATTATGAGAATTTGTATTTTTCTAACTTTCTATATAATGTAGCAAGGCTTATTCCTAGTTTTTCAGCAGCTATTTTCTTCCCTGCTGTTGTTTTGCCATATAACTCAAGTGCTTTTTCAATATTTCTTTTTTCTAATAATTCCAAGTTTAAATCTGCTTCTTTATTTTCTTTATCATTTAAACTGTGAATTATCCTATTGGGTATTGTATTTGCACTTAAAATGCCATTGTCATCATCCATAACATTTACCATAAACTCTACAGTATTTTCAAGTTCTCTTACATTTCCCGGCCATCTATATTTTAAAAATATATCCCATACTTCCTTATCTATATATTGGAACTTTTTATTGAAAAGTCTTGAATATTTCATACAAAAATGCTCTGTCAATATCTTTATATCATCTATTCTTTCTCTAAGTGGCGGGACCTCAATCGGTATAACATTTAATCTATAATATAAATCCTCTCTAAATGTTCCCTCTTTTATCATGCTTTCCAAATTTTTATTAGTTGCTGATATTACTCTAACATCAACCTTTATAGGATTATTAGAGCCAACCCTAACAATTACTTTATCTTGAAGTACTCTTAAAAGTTTAACCTGCATATAAAGAGGCATATCTCCTATTTCATCTAAAAATATTGTTCCCTTGTTAGCGAGCTCAAATTTCCCGATTTTTCCCCTTGCATCTGCTCCTGTAAATGCTCCCCTTGCATATCCAAACAATTCGCTTTCAAGAAGGGATTCAGGTATTGCGCCGCAATTAATGGCAACAAAAGGATTGTTTTTTCTATTGCTTTCATTATGAATTGCTCTTGCAATAAGTTCCTTACCTGTACCACTTTCTCCCGTTATCAAAACGGTAGATGTAGATTTTGAAATCATTACAATCTCTTTTTTTAACTCCATCATTTTATCTGAAACGCAAAGTATTTTATCTAGTCCTATACCTTCATTACTGTTTGTAACATTTAAAATGTTAGATTTTATAGTCTTGGTTTCTGTGAAAATAAACATTCTATCATATTTTTCTTTTTCAAGCTTAATATCATATATATTCCCCGCGAGAGAATACTTTCTTCTCCCAATTTTCACTATATACTCAGGATTATTTAAAATTAAATCCCCAGTAGAAATTAAATCAAATTTAATTTGTTTATAATCTTTTAATTTAAAAATTTCTTGTGCCTTTTTATTAATTTGAGATATATAATTATTTTTGTCTAATATTACAACTCCTTGTTCAATTCTATCTATAATTTTATTTAAAAGGTTTGCCCTAAGTGCAACCCTTTCATTTTCACTTTGTTCATAAGCTTTAGCACTTATTAAATCAGATATCTGTTGAAGGAAAACCATATAAGTATTAAGATTATCATTAAGGTTTTGTGTTTGTTTTTCATCAAAACATACAAGACCAATTACACCTATAACTTCATCATTGTATTTTATTGGCATTGAAACCTCAAACTTTTCCAAGCAGCAGTTTCTCGATGGACAATTTAAGCATATTGTTTCTTTTCTTGGGTTTTTCACAATTTGAGGCTTTCCTGTTTTAAGCACAGTCTTATAAACATAACCCTCATCTCTCATACTTTCATTTATCTTATTTTTAAGACTGCCTGTCCCTGCAATTCTTATCAGTTTATCATCCATTATTTCTACATCAACCTTCAAAATCTGTGATAAAACTTCAGCATATTTAATTACTGTTTCCTGTATATTTTGAAGCAAAATACTCATATTTATAAATCTCCTCATATCTAACTACAATATTGCTAAAAATTCAAAACTTTTTGTAACCTTCTATACTTCTATTATACTACTTGTATATTAACACTAAAGGTATATCTCTTACTTTTTACAAATCCAATTACATAAATATTAATAAATATTGAATTTGATGAAATATAAAAATTAATATATTATAATGAAACTATGGGTCAATTGAAAAGTTAACTTCCACTCTGATAAAAGAGGAGGTGGAAATTACTATTTCAATTAATATAATAAAACTATAAACATATACTAAGGAGGCATTCTTAATGAGTGTAATAGATGAATTTCTTCAGCAATATGTTAAAGAAGTAGATTTTTATGAAAAAGCGGCAAAAATATGTGCTGAAATATGTGAAAGCGAACTTGAAAGGGAAGGAATAAGAGCCATTGTAACTCATAGAGCAAAAAGAATAGATAGGCTTAAAGATAAACTTATAAAGAGAAATGAGCGCAAAAATTATTCTTCTATTGATGACATATATAAGGACATTGTAGATCTTGCAGGAGTAAGAATAGCAATATACTTTCCTGATGATAAAATTAAAATTGATAAGTTTATAAAAGCAAAATTTAAAATAAAACAAATTAAAGAATTCCCTCAAAGTAAAAATTGTGAGGAGAAAGTAAGTAATGATGGAAAGTACAAAAAAGTTTTCTCAGGCTATCATGCTACTCATTACAGAATAAACTTAAAGCCCCAAACAGGCTCCATTGAAGATGCAAAATACGGTCAGGCAAATATAGAAATACAGGTTGCTTCTGTTTTAATGCATGCCTATGCTGAAGTTGAGCATGATTTAGTTTACAAACCTTTAAGCGGTGAACTTTCCTATGATGAATATGAAATTTTAGATGAAATAAATGGGCTTGTTCTTTCAGGAGAATTAGCACTTAAAAGATTGCAAAAAGCGGTTAAGGAAAGAATTAGGAAAAATGGAACTGCTTTTACAAACCATTATGAACTTGCAGCTTTTATTTACGATAGAATCTCAGCCACAACTAACACACAATTTGAAGATATCAATATGGGAAGAGCAGATGTGCTTTTTAAATTCTTAAAAACATTGAATTTTAATAGACCTGAATGTGTTGAAAAGTATATAGAAAAGGTTGATCCTGAATGTAAAAATGCCTCAGTTGTTGAACAAATTGTAGATATGATTACTGAAGAGGATTCCTCTACATCTAAAGTTTACCTATCAATAAAAACCCAAATGGAATCTAAAAACCCTTACAGTAATTCTTACGAAAATAATGATGTAGAGCAAAGTAAAAAAGCAGCATTTTATTTTCTTGATAAATGGTCAGATTTTCAATATATTATGAGAAAATATGTTAAAAAGTTTTATCCTGATGTAGATTCATCCATCCCATTAAGAATTGAATCTATAATGAAAATATTAAACGATAAAGAACTCGATGAAAAACTTAAAGGTATAAAAATAATGAATACTCAGCTAATCCATGGAGATTCTGTTCCTTCAGATGAAAAATTAATTGCAGAAGGAAAAGTTATTGAACAGATAATAGGAAAAATAATTTCAAACTTCAGCGATGAAGAAAAGGAGGACATAGAAAAGAAGATAAATGAAATCAACATAGAGATAAATTAACAATTCAGTGGGGCGAACAATGTTTGCCCGTAAAACTAGGGGGCTATCACACTAAGAATAAATGCTGCAATATATTGTGCTAACTTTAAATTTGCAAATCAATATATTGTATGTAAATTCCTTGTGCAATAGCCCCTTATCAGTAACCTAAGGCAGCTTAGCTCCCTTTATTTATTCAAAAACCTTTGTTAATCTGTCAAATATGTTGCTGTTCTTTTTTATTTTTTCTTCATTTCCAAGAACACAAATATAATTTTGCTTCATTACATCATTTAATAAATCTTTGAAGCTGCTTATATCCTGAGGAGTTGTGGATAAAACTTCATCTCTTTCTTTTTGTACATCCTCTTGAGTTGTTTTCTTTAAATAATATGCAGTTGCCCTTTCTCCCTTCATAGCTGGAGTTAGAGGATAATCAAGATCGCTTACTGTTCCTATAATATATTTGGTCATTTCCCTTTCGCTAACATTAAAAGCAGCTAAATAATTTGCTGTATCCCTATAAACATCTAAAGTTTCTTTTAAATTTGGATCTCTATAGGATACAAGGCATACATTTCCGCTGTTATCCATGTTAGCCATGCAGCCATAAGCTCCTCCCAAAACCCTAATCCTGTTCCATAAAAAGTCACTGGCAAGAATCTTTTTAAGAACCTTCATCTTTCCACTATATGAATATCCAAGCTTTATGAAATTATATCCCATTGCTGCATATTGAACATTTCCTTGAGTTAAAAGGCCTTCGCTTTTAACAGGGAAATCAAAGCTGTACTCATAATAGCTTAACTGCTCACTGTTTAAAGTATCTAAAAATTCCTTTAAACCTTCCTCAGCCTTTGGATAATCTTCCTTTGAAGACGTAACGCTTACTAAAACATTGTTTAAGTTAAATATTGATTTTGAAACCTTTTTAAGACCTTCAACTATACTATCTGCCATGCTGTCAAAGTTTTTCTCAAGGTTGCTTAAAAATTTGTAATAGCTTATTCCTGTAAGCTCTTCTACGTATCTTCCCGTAATTGAATAGAAAGACATAAGTCTTTTTGCTGCAACTGAATGACCTGCATCAAATAAAATCATTTCAAACTGTGATCTGTTTTCTCGAATAATTTCTCTAAGTCTCTTCTTATCATCAAATTTTGATGAATTTACTATTTCATCAATAAGGTCTATAAGCTCTGGAATGCTTCCTGTAAGAGCCCTTGATTTTAATGTAAGCTTTGGAAGATAAGCATCTGGCTTACCCTTTTCCTCAAAAACTTCCACTTCAAATCTTATTCCGCCAGTATTTATATTAATTTGTTTTGAAAGCTCTTCATAGGTTAAATTCTTTGTACTTACTTTAGTTAGTACATCTGCCAAAAGAGGTATATACATGAGGTCCTGCTGCTTTACTCCTTTTGTATTAAACAAAATGTTTAAATAAACAATGCCATTTGTAAATATATCCTGGAATAAAACCTCAGTATTATTAATCTTTTTAATTTCACTTGGAATAACTTCTGCCTGCTTATTTATATCCTCAAGTTTAAGGAGAGGTATCTTCTCAATGTCCTCTTTTGTTTCAGGTGTAGACTGCCTCTTTTTTAAGTTTTGAGTATTTGCTACAAGAGCATTAATTTCATCCTTTGAAAGACTTGCCTTATAATTTTTAAGCTTTTCCTTTGTCTTTGCTGTTTTTTCTTCTAAAAGTCCCTTTTGCGGTATTAATGTTATAAGAGAAGCATGAGTGTTGTTTATAAAATACTTTTCTATAAGATCTTCAAAATATCTGTTTTTTGCTCCTTCTCTAATCTTTTTAAATGTTTCGTCATATTTTAAATGCATAACAGGATCGCCGTCATAAAGCCAACTGTCCATACATCTTATACCATATAGTAATCCCTTTGGAAGTCCTTCAAAATCAGCTTCTCTTAATTTAAATTCATAAATATTAATTGAAGCTTCAATAAGCTTTTTATCAATTCCATCCTTAACAAGCGACTGCAAAGTATCATAAAATACCTTTTTAAATCTTTCCTTTTGATCTATATTGGAATTTTTCACAACTACACTAAATGTAGGCTGCTTTATGGAATTTACAAATTCTCCGTAAACATCTTTCCCAAGTCCTGCATCAATAAGAGCTTTTTTAAGAGGAGATGCTGGTGTTCCAATTAAAATATAGCTTAATATGTCCATTGCATAATAGAGCTCTCTATCTACTGCTTCCCCTGTTACAAAGTTCAACCCAAAGAAAGTTTTATCCTTATCATCTTCATCCTGAGCAATAGGATACTTTATTTCCATCTCATTCATTTTTGTAAAAGGCTTCTGAGATGGTATACTTGAATCTACATTTATTCTATCGAAATCCTTTAAGTAATTTTCATCTATAAACTTAAGCTCTTTTTCTATATCTTCATTTCCATAAAGGAAAATATAGCTGTTTGAAGGATGATAGTATTTTTTATGAAATGCAGAAAACTGCTCTTGAGTAAGCTGTGGAATTACATTCGGGTCTCCACCTGATTCAAAATAATATGGTGTGTCAGGAAAAAGTGACTCCTCTACTTTTCTTGAAATGATTGCTTCAGGGTATGAAAAAGCACCCTGCATTTCATTATATACAACACCTTTATATTCAATTTCTCCATTTGGATCATTTAACTCATAGTGCCAGCCTTCCTGCATCAATATTTCAGGGGTATTATGAAGATCAGGATATAAAACTGAATCAAGATAAACATCCATAAGATTAAAAAAGTCTTTTTCATTTTTGCTTGCAACCGGGTACATGGTTTTATCTGGGAAAGTCATAGCATTTAAAAAGGTATTAAGTGAACCCTTCATAAGCTCAACAAAAGGATCCTTTACAGGGAACTTCCTTGAACCACATAAAACTGAATGCTCTATAATATGAGGAATCCCCATGCTGTTTTCTGGCGGTGTTCTAAATCCAATTGAAAACACCTTATTATCATCATCATTTTGAAGTTTAAAAAGCCTTGCTCCACTTTTAACATGCTCAAAAATAAGAGCAGTAGAATTAATGTCTTTAACTTCTTCCTGTCTTAAAAGTTTAAAGCCGCTATACTCCTTGTTTATTTTCAAAACAATCACCTTCCCTTATCATTTATATATTGGATGTATTTTCAATAATTTTAAGTATCAATTCATAAGCTTTTTCCATAGCAAAGGTTGGAATATATTCAAATTTCCCATGGAAATTGTGTCCGCCTGTAAAAAGATTCGGTGTAGGAAGTCCCATATAAGAAAGCCTTGCTCCATCTGTACCTCCTCTTATTGGAGTTATATTACATTTAATGCCTATTTCTTCATAAGATTTTTTTGCAATATCCACTACATACATGAAATCCTTAAACTTTCCCTTCATGTTGTAATACTGGTCGCACATATTAAGAGTAAATGTACCCTCACCATACTTTTTGTTAAGGTTATCCACAATCTCTTTAACAGTTTCTTTTCTCTTTTCAAAGTTTTCCTTGTCAAAATCTCTTATAATGTAATATAAAACTGTTTTTTCAACCTTCCCCATAATACCTACCATGTGGTAAAAGCCTTCATAACCTTCAGTCTTCTCAGGCACTTCATTTTCCGGAAGGCTCTTTATAAATTCATTTGAAAGGGTCGTTGAATTTATCATCTTATTTTTTGCAGAACCTGTATGAACGCTTCTCCCCTTTACAACAAGCTTAAATCCTGCTGCATTAAAGTTTTCATATGCAAATTCGCCAATTTCTCCACCATCTACAGTATATGCGAAATCTGCATTAAACTTTTTAACATCAAAGCGGTCAGCTCCCCGTCCTATTTCTTCATCTGGGGTAAAGCCAATTCTAACTTTCCCGTGCTTTATTTCCTTATGCTCCATAAGATATTCTGCTGCAGAAATAATTTCTGCAACGCCTGCCTTATCATCTGCACCAAGGAGGGTCTTGCCATCCGTAACAATTAATGTTTTTCCAACATAATCCTTTAACTCAGAAAAATCCTTTGGTGATAATACTATATTTTCTTCTTTATTTAAAATAATATCCCTACCATCATAGTTTTCAACTAATCTTGGGTTCACATTCTCACCTGACACATCAGGAGATGTATCCATATGTGCAATAAACCCTACTGTCTTAACTTTTCTGTCCATATTTGATGGAATTGTGGCCATTAAATATCCGTTTTCATCAAGTGTAATCTCTTCAAGTCCTAAATTTTCAAGCTCCTTTTTCAGCTTCTTTGCAAATTCTATCTGCCCTTCTGTGCTTGGAAAGCTTTTTGATTCTTCACAAGATTTAGTATCAAATTTTACATACCTTAAAAACCTATCTACAACCTTTGACATATTATCCCTCCGTCTTCAAATTACATTAATAACATTATACTATTATTAACCAATTACAACAAATAATATAATATAAAAAAACTGCAGCTCTAAATGCAAGTTAAAATCATCAATGAATAAATTACAGCGGAGATAAGAAAAATATATGGAATGAACATATGATAGGGAGCGGTCTTGACCGTTCCGCCCCCCCCGATTCCGTACATCACCCAGCGGGACGGTCAAGACCGTCCCCTACAGCTGGCATGGTAAAGTGAATGGAATATATTTTTCTTATCGCAGCGGTGTATTAAATATAAATTGCGAATTACAGGCATAAACTTGCCACACACCTATCGCATTAAAATCATATACACAGGTATTAGTAACATGCCTACAATTGTGGTTACTGTAACCATCAAGGAAGCATACTCTCCATTTTGATTATATTCATTTGCTGCTATGGCAGATTGGGTGATTGCTGGCATTGCAGATTGAATTACAAATACGTTGTCCATAATTGAAGGGAAATTAAAAAAGCCCATAGTTATGTAAACTATTGCAGGAGAAATGACAAATCTTCCTATTAAAACTGCTGCCATCTCTTTATTTAATTTCATCTTTTTAAGATCAGAATAGTAAATGGAACTTCCTATGAAGAAAACCGAAAGGGGCGTTGAAAGGTTGCCCATATATGTACAAGATTCCATAATAAATTGAGGAAGTTTAACACCTAATAAAACAAATACTACCGCAGCTATAAAACCCATAAAAGGCGGTGTAAGTATATTTTTGATGTTTTTAAATAAAGAGCCTTTATTTAAAGCTCCTCCATCTCTTTTTATGCCGCTAATGCCAATAGTCCAAAATATCGTTGTATTTCCAATGTAATATAAAAGTGCAAATGGAGTGCTTTCGGCTCCAAATAAAGCAATACTTACAGGAAGTCCAATAAATATAGTATTGGATAAAGCAAATACAGCACAAAAAGTACCTCTTCTGTTTTCTGGGATCCTTATCGCTCTTGCTGTCACTTCAGCTATTAAATAAGTAATTATAATAGTAACAAAAGGAATTAATATGCCTAAACCATACTTAATAAAATCACCCTTTGTAAAGTTTGACATTATGTTCGAAATCATCATAGCTGGAAGAGAAACATTTACAACTATTTTACATATAGCTGTTTGAACTTCTTTTGTTATAACCCCTTTATATGCAAGTAAATAGCCTACAAATAAAAGTATTAAAATTACAAGTCCCCCTTGAATTCCTTTTAAAAATTCCAAAAAAATACCCCCCTATGTCATATTATAATGTAAAGTTTTAATCCATATACTCCACCTTATTTTTCATAGTATACCTTTTTAAAGCTTTAATTGAGTTTTTTCCAAATAAAGCTGCAAAAAAAACATTCCCCACAGCATGAACTGTATCAACAGGAAAGCTTGCAACAATTCCTATAAGCTCAGTATTTATTGTTATAGGAATTCCTGCTTGAACTATATACCACTGGTCCAGTATTATTCCAAAAATATATCCCCAAATCCCTAAAAGCAGTATAAAAGGTTTCCCTTCAATCTTATCAGATTTATTTTGAAAAATGCCAAAAAATGCTCCACATAATCCCCAGCCCATCATCTGCCAAAGTGTCCACGGACCATGGCCCAAAAAAAAGTTTGAAATGAATGCACACATATTTCCAACCATAAATCCATTTACAGGGCCAAGAGTAAGCCCTGAAACTGCGCATATAAATGTGACAGGCTGAAGTCCAGGAATCGCTGCAAAGGGAACTCTTAATACCCCTCCTAAAGCTGACATAGTTGCAACTGCTGCCATAGTTTTAGCATCCATATTCCCTGTTTCAAAAAGAGTAAAAAAAGCAGTTATTAAAAAAATAATTGAAATTAGGACTGCCTTTTCTAAATCTATATTAAGATAAGTCATAACTATAGTTGAAATAACAAAGCATAAAATTACTATAACTCCAACTTTTTTTTTCATTTAACCACCTTCAAAAGCAGCGCTGCATCCTTTGATTTAATAACCCTTGCTTTCCCCTTAAATACTCTTGATATAAGCGGAGAATAATATGTTGAATCAAAAAGTATATCGCTGGATAATCCCTGTGCAATAATTTCTCCATTAAATAAAAGCATAGTTCTATCAGAATAATCCCCTGCAAAATCTGCATCATGAGTTATTATTACAATGGTTTTCCCGTCACTTTTCATTTTTTCAATTATGCTTCCCAAATTTTCTTTTTGTGCTCCATCCATTCCCCTTGTTGGTTCATCTAAAATTAAAATTTCGGGATTTGAAACAATAGTACATGCAATTGCCACCCTTTGCTTTTCTCCGCCGCTTAAATCCCTTGGGTTTTTATCCTCTACCTCTGTTAAATTCATACTTTTAATCACATCATTAACTCTTTTTTTATCATATTCTCCAATATTTTTTAATGTATAGGAAACTTCATCAAAAACTGTATCCCGTCCAAAATAATCATTAGGATTTTGTGAAAGATAACCTACTTTTTTAATTCTTTCCTCTATATTTAATTTAGATATATCCTTCCCATTTATATATATATTTCCCTTATACCTATCTATAACCCCTGCAATTATTTTAAAAAGTGTGCTTTTCCCTGCCCCATTTTCTCCCATTACAGCTAAAACCTCTCCCTTTTTTAAGTTGAAGTTTATATCCCTAAGGACTTTTTTACCTTTTTCATATTCGAAACTAAGCTTTTTTACTTCTATTAAAACTTCCCCTTCAGGAGAACTTATACTTTCAATTTCATTAAAAACCCTATCTTTAATAAGATGCCTTCCTTCCTTAACATTTACAGGTAACTCCTTATATCCTGCATTTTTAAATATATAGGAAATGTTAGGGAGAAAATAATTTTTATCTATAAAGGGAGGTATCCTATGAGGGCTTCCTTCCCCCACTATTTCCCCTTTATCCATAAAAATAATCCTGTCTGCCATATCAAAGCATTTATCAAGCCTTTGCTCTACGAGAATTACTGTTATTCCAAAATCCCTGTTAAGTTTTTTAATAGAATTTAATACATCCTCTGCCCCTATAGGGTCAAGCTGTGATATTGGCTCATCAAACATAATTACTTCAGGCCTCATAGCAAGTACAGAGGCTATAGCTACCCTTTGCTTTTCTCCCCCTGAAATTTCAGAAGTTCCTCTTTCTTTTATATTTTCAATTCCAAGAAGTGACATAACCTCAGCTACATTTCTTCTCATAGAATTATAATCCATATTCAAATTTTCAAGTCCAAAAGCAATTTCTCTTTCTACATTTTCAAGTACAATTTGCTTTTCTGGATGTTGAAACACCATCCCTATATTTTTTACTATATCTTCTTTTTTCATATCCTTAATTAATTTATTTTTTATAAAAACCTGTCCTTTGATTTTTCCACCATAAAAATCAGGAACAGTTCTGTTGAATAGTCTTAAAAGCGTTGATTTTCCACAGCCAGATGGTCCAACAATTAAAACAAACTCTCCTTCATTTATTTTTAAATTTATATTTTTTATAGCAGGCTTATCTGTTTCAGGATAATAATAAGTTACATCTTTTGCTTCTAATATTTCCATTTTTTAAACCCCCAATTTATAAATGCAGGAATAAAGAAGAGTAAAACCATTACATATCCATAAATATTTGCTGTTTTAAAAGGGTTATCACATTTAGGATAATAATTCATTGTATTTAACCCCTCGGAGTTAATAATTCCCATATAAGCAAAAATACCTATACAGACAAATACATATACAAAATCCCAAAAACCCATCTTTTCATTAAAATAAGTGCTTCTTTTTCCTATACCATATCCTCTTGAATACATGGATTCAGCCATATCTCCTGAATCTTCAAGGCTTGATATAAAAAGAATATTAACTATGTTTCCATAGTTTTTTACTTTATTTTTAATTCCCTTATTTAAAATTTCTCCTCCCCTTAGCTTTTCTGCTTCAACTACACTTCTATAAGATTTCATAATTTGAGGAAAAAGTCTTATGGTCATACTCATTAATAAAGCAGATTTTTTCATGAATTTAGAAAAAAAAGTAAAAGTTCTATCTGGGTTTATTACCATATTAAAAAAACCACATACCATTACAACACATACCATTCTCAAGCCAATTACAATGCCATATAAAACAGCCTCTGATGTAATCCTTACTCTCCCAAGCACAGGTATGTTAAAATGCCCATTATAAATAACTGTTGATCCGTTTTTTACTAGAAGAGGATTTAAAATCATAATTAAAAAAGCAAAGGGGAATATAATTTCCCCATACTTTAAAATCTCATTTAAGCATCCATCAAAATAAGATAGTAAAAGCAGGGATAAAAATACACCCATAAGATACAGTGGATTATCAATTGTAAGAAAAGCTGCTATATAAAGTACAATTAAAGAAATACCAGAAACAGGATGAAGCCTTTGAAGAAAAGTATCCCTTTTTTTATATGTGAGCATAATTATCCCTTCTTTTATCAAGTGATTCTTAGAAGAACCAATCTATAGGTGCAGCTGTTGTAATGCTCCGCCTTAGGCGGGGTATTACAATTAACAGCCATTGAATTAAATTATTTATTTAGCTCTAAAAACATATTCTTGTTGTTTTTGTATGTTGCAAGAGCCTGAAGAGACTGATTAGTTGATATATCACTAAAGGACTTATCAGATTTTTCATGTTTAAATTCGCCCTTGTCGTTTGAATAAAGCAATACTTCATCAATAAGCTCATGCCCGTTTATTTTGTACTCATTTAAATCATCCTTTGCACATACTGCTGCCATAAGAATCTGATCTAAAGATTCCACATTTTCTCCCCATGGGAAAACTCCTGTCTTTATTACATTCTTAATATAGGAAAGCGCTTCTGCTACATCCTTATCTTTTCCTGCCATAGTCATTGCCTCTACAGCCATTGAAGTTAAATCTACATCACTTGGAAAACCTTCTCCATAAGTAAATCCGCCATCTTTATTTTTAAAGCCTGAAAGAAATTTAAATGCAGCGTCCTTATCATAGCTCTCACCTACTGACTCTAAAGCAATAATTCCCCATATAGTTTGGTTTGGATAATTGTCCTCATCTGTTAATCTCTTTTTAACCTCTTCAACATAATTTATGCCTTCAAAGTTTTTAACATCAACACCTAAAGCTGAAAGTGAAAGCAAATCCTTAGCATAATCAGCTACTGTATATTTTCCAATATTTTTTTTGACATCTTCTTTTTTGTTATCTATAAAACTTTTTCCATCCCTATTGAGTACATCTGATTTAACATCTGTGCCTGCCATTTTAAGAGCAACTATATCCCAGTCATTAATTTCTTTCTTGTTTTGAACTGATTTTATTGAACCTTCATAAACCTTATTTAAATCATTTTTTACAGTTACAGCCTTTAATTTCCACCCATCATAGTTAGTTGAGCTTAAGTCATTTCTAACCCAAGTGTCTATTATATAATTTCCAGGTGTTTTAATGCTGTAATTTAAATTCTTACCATATTCAGTAAGATCATTTTTCCATTTATTTTCTGCAGGATTATATAAATGAAGCTTTAAATTATAATTGCCTCCATTTATAGAAATTTCTTCATTTGGATTTAATTCAGTTTTGTTTATATTAAGTGCTTTATCTGTTTTAACAAATCCATTTTTAACGCAAGCAAATGAAAATGCATAGTATGAATCATAACTTCCATTTGCATTATGATATTTTCCTGTTTCTTTCCCAGCACTTTTTACCCATAAGGAAGCTTTATAATTTCCTAATTCAAATTTCTTGTTGAAATTAACAAAGTAAGGATCTTCTGAGTAAACAGCATCTGAATAATCGTGAGCGCTTTCCCATTTGTTTTCTCCAACTTTTGAAATCCATAATTTATACTGAACCTTTCCATAATAATTAGATGAAAAAGCATAAACTCCTTGGTCTTCCCCCTCTAAAAGAGGAGCATGTTCAAGGCCAACCCATGAAATTTTAGGAAGCTTTTCTTCTGCTGCAAAAGATTTATTAAACTTTGGTAATAAGCAAAATACCATTAAAAATGATAGTAATAAGCTTGTAATTTTTTTAAACTTTTTCATACTTTATCCTCCATTTATCCTCTCATTTCCCTTTTATCCCACTCATGTAAATCTAAAATAATCTTATCCCCTTTTTTAGGGTAAATATCATTCGTACCCTTGCCAACCTTTTCACCATTTACATAAACAAACCAATCAATTCCCATTACATTATTTTTTTTCTGTTTTTCTGTCATCTTAGATTTTGGAATTGGGGATAGGTTTTCATAACCATTAATTGAACAGATAAAACCTCCCTTATCACTTACATTTGTGTTTTCCCTCAAATAATCCATAAGAGACTTTTTTTCTGATACTTCTATATCTTTTTTAAATATAACTTCAGACTTTTCTCCGAAATAACCTTTTAAATTCTTTGATACAATTAAATTGAAAGTTGTATTGCTATTTTTTGCTCCACTTGAAGATTTATTCCCTGTAGAGCTATTTGCTGTATTGCTTGAAGAATTATTTGAGCTGCTTTGCTTTGAATTACCTGCATTAGAAGATGAACCATTACTTTTGCCGCTGACATTAGTGTTAGAACTTTGATTTGAGGCTGCTGCATCCTTTGGGTTATTTTTTGATTCATCTTTGCCTTCTTTTTTACTTTCTTCCTCATTATTGCTTTGCTCTTCAGCCTTTACTTCCTCTTTTACCTTGCTATCCTTTTTAGAGCTGCTTGAACCACTGCATCCCAAAAAAGATAAGGATAAAGATAAAAGAAGTAAAATAGAAATTAAAGATCTTTTTTTATTAATTTTTTTATTAATAATGTTTCCTCCCTTCTTATAGAAACTTTTGGAGGGCTAAAATAAAAAGTCCGCATCAATCGGATGCGGGCTTATTTCCAGTTAAAAATAAGTTTCCCTTCCCTCCGAAGGTCTCTTTTAATAATACAGGCAGGTTTCCTGGCTTGTGATTCATCTTACTACCCGGCCTTCCCATAAGGTGGCATTGTCGGGGTTCATCCTCACATACAGTAGCAGAGGGCTGCTGCGGATTTAAACCGCATTCCCTTTTAACCTAAAAATTAGGCACCCATATCATTTATATTCAGTTCATAATTCATGTTATCATTCATGAAATAATATGTCAATAATGATGAAATTAGACGAAAAATAATACTCCATATTTTGCATAATGCGCATATATAATAGCATGAAACTTCTTTGTTTCTTATCTTTGCGGTATATTAAATCTAAATTGCGAAGGCATGTTTAAGTTGACATATTAACGGTATAATAATATTATTTTATTAGCAATTGTATATTAATGCCCATTATAATCGGAGGATAATATGATTAAATTTTATAATAGAAAAACTGGTGAATATGAAATAGAAAAGGTATCTGCTCAAAGGGCGATTAAATGGTCCTATGAATCTCATACGGGTATGGGATTTTTAGAACTAATATTTAAAAAAAGATGTTTTAGCCGCTTTATAGGCTGGTATTTTAATAGGAGCATAAGCAAGAGACAAATAAAAAAGTTTATTAAAATATATAATATTAACACAAATGAACTTATAAAATCCCCTGAGGAATTTACCTGCTTTAATGATTTCTTTATAAGAGGTCTTAAAGAAAATGCAAGAGAAGTAGATTACTCACCTGAAGCATTCATATCTCCTTGTGATAGTAAAGTTTTAGCTTATGAAAATGCAAGCTTTGATGATTTATTTGAAATAAAAGGATTTAAGTACACAATTCCTGAGCTTATAAATAATGCCCAAATAACATCTGAATTTATAAACAGTACTTGCCTTATTTTTAGATTAAGTCCTACTGACTACCACAGATTTCATTTTATTGATAATGGAACTTGTGAACCTACAAATAAGATTTTAGGAGATTATTATTCAGTAAATCCTGTAGCTCTTAAAAAAATACCTGAAATACTATGTAAAAATAAAAGAGAATGGAGCATATTTCACTCACAAAATTTTGGAGATATGCTTTATATAGAAGTTGGAGCAACATTTGTAGGATCAATACTTCAAACTTATACCCCAAATTCTCCAGTTTCAAAAGGAGATGAAAAAGGCTACTTTAAATTTGGAGGATCCACTATAATTCTAATAATAAAATCTGATAAAGTAAAAATTGATGATGATATTTTAATACAAACAAAGAAAGGATTTGAAACTAAAATTTCCTATGGAGAAAAAATAGGGCGGAAAAGATAATGATGCTGTTGCAAATGAAAGGTGGTAGGGAGCGGTCTTGACCGTTCCGTCCCACCAAATTTAGATCACCTTGCAAATGCCACAGAATAGAATTGCTACTGGGTGTTGGTACCGTTCCATCCTCCAAAATTTTGCCCGTCCATCAACGGAACGGTCAAGACCGTTCCCTACAGCTTGTCTGGCATTTTTTACCTTATAGTATCGAAGTAAACAAAAAAATGAATGGGGGCTATTTCAACAGTCCCATAAATAAGTAATATTAGAAATTCAATATATCAATATTTACTCCTTTAAATCCTGGTATTACCTTATCTGCTTGCTTTAAAATCAAAGGATCTCCAACTCCTACTGCATACATTCCTGCATTTTTAGCAGCCTGAATTCCTTTTACAGCGTCTTCAAATACAACACAATTTTCAGGTTTTAAATTCAGTTCTTTAGCTCCAAGTAAAAATACTTCAGGATCTGGCTTTGCCTTAGTTATTTTGTTTCCATCAATTACAGAATCAAAATAATTTAACATCCCAATATTCTTTATAATAGGGACAGCATTTTTACTTACAGAGCCTAAAGCTATCTTTATATTATTTCTTTTAAGTTCTTTTATAAAATCCTCTACACCTTCTAAAATCTCCGACTTATCTATTTTCGATATATAGCTTACATATATTTTATTTTTCTTTTCAGCCAAATCAATTTTTGTTTTCTCATCAAAATTAAGATTCCCAATTTGAAGAAGTATATCTAAAGAATCCATGCGGCTTACACCTTTAAGCTTCTCATTATCCTTTTTTGTAAACTCAAATCCTAACTCATCAGCTATCTCTTTCCATGCAAGATAATGATATTTAGCAGTATCAACAATTACTCCATCTAAATCAAATATACAGCCTTTAATTTTTTTCATATAAGCACACCCCTCAATTTTATCAATTTTCAAGACTCCACCCTATATAAGGTGTAGTCCCGCTTTTCTGATTTTATTTTTCAATTAAAATTACAGATTCAAAAGGTTTTACCTTTAAAGACAGCTTACCGTTTTCAACTTTATATACATCCTTTTTGTTGAACGCATTAACAAATTTTTCCCCGTCTCCGTCAATTTTTAATTCAACTGTACTTTCCTCATTCCCCGAATTAATTGCAACAATTACCCTATTTTTTTCACTGCCTCTTAAATAGCAAATAGTACTGTAATCACACATCAATGTTTTATAATCCTTCGATTTTAATGCAGGATTTTCATTTCTGATTTTCACTAAATCCTTATAATATTCAAGCACCTTTGAATCCTTAGTCTTTTCCCATTCCATATCACGTCTGTTATCAGGATCATCTCCACCTTCCATTCCTATTTCTGTTCCATAATAAATAACAGGAATTGCAGGGTATGTCATAATAAATGTTAAAGCAAGTTTTAAATATTCTTCCCTACTTTCGCCAAAATCATTTCCAAATCTTTTATTATCATGATTATCAATAAATATACCATTTAAATATGGCTGTGAAAATTCTGAGTCTCTATCAATAGCATTTGAAAGTGAAAACATTGACCCAGTAGGGCTAATTGCATCTTTTATTCCAAAATTCATTGGATAATTTAAAAGACCATCAATTCCTGCCTTATGATACTCCTCAAGGTATGATGGGTTTCCATCCCAAACTTCTCCTAAAAGATAAAAATCAGGATATTTTTGTTTGATTGTTTTTGAAAAATCCATCCAAAAATCTTTAGGTACGTGCCTTACAGTATCAAGCCTCATCCCATCTATATTAGTTTGATCTATCCACCACACAGCATTATCAATGATATATTTTTTAACTTCAGGATTTTCAGTATTTAAATCCGGAAGCCCTGCAAGCCAACCATTTTCAAGCTCGTTTTTATCATTAAAATCAGTTATTTCCTTTTTAGGATGGAACCAATTTTCATGCTTTCCGTCAGAAAGCCATGGTGTTTTATAGCCTGTATGATTTGCAACATAATCAATCATTACTTTTATACCTTTTTTATGTGCTTCTTTTACAAGATTTTTTAGATCCTCCATTGTGCCCAAATGTTCATCAACCTTATAAAAGTCATTTATCCAATAGCCATGAT
This sequence comes from Clostridiaceae bacterium UBA4839, assembly GCA_002400085.1. GTDB lineage: Bacteria > Bacillota > Clostridia > Clostridiales > Caloramatoraceae > UBA4839. The sequence continues at coordinate 27,345 of DHEX01000041.1, forward strand.
AACCGCCATCTTCATTTTGTGCTACAGGAGTTATCCATATAGCTGTTGCCCCAAGGGATTTTATGTAGTCCAGCTTATCTGTTATACCTTTTAAATCGCCTCCGTGATAAGCTTTTAAATCATCTTTATTAACATTTTTATCATTTGATGTATCTCCATCATAGAACCTGTCCGTCATAATAAAGTATATGACATCTTCTTGTGAAAAACCTTTGCTGGTTGTTTTATTAGATGTATTACATCCAGAAAATAATGAAAGTGAAACTAACATGATTGATAAAGTTATACTTATTAATTTTTTATTCATAATTCTCTCCCCTCATGCAATCGTTTTCACAAATAGTATACCACAATATTATTTGTATTTCTATTATGTTGTATTTAGCCAAAATCAATTGACAGCAGTTTTGTAATAAACTATAATTAAAATAGTGCAAACGTTATCATAGTTTGGGAATCAAAAATATACATACATTTTAAGGAAGTGTATTTATGGCAGCTACAATAAAAGATGTTGCAAAAGCAGCAAATGTTTCTCCATCAACTGTATCAAGGGTTTTATCTGATAATGAAAAAATTAGCCCTGAAACAAAGGAAAGGGTTTTAAACATTGTAAAAGAGCTGCACTATCATCCAAATATTACTGCAAGAAACCTTGTAACTAAATCTACAAGGACACTTGGAATTGTTGTCCCAAACGAAGCAGAAGATCTTTTTAAAAATCCCTTTTTCATTCAAGTTATGACAGGTATAAGCAAATATTCACAAAAAAATGGGTATTTCATAATGTATACCTTCAGCAAAAGTGAGGAGGATTCACTTAAAAATATAAAAAGCTATGCAAGGGGCAAAATTGTAGATGGAATAATTCTTCTTATCTCAAGAAAAAATGATAAATGCATTGAATATTTGAAAAGAATTAATTTCCCATTTTCTATAGTTGGCAGACCTGAAAATACAAAAGATGTAATTTGGGTTGATAATGATAATTTTAATGCTATGTATAATGCTGTTGATAGGATTGTTCAAAAAGGATATACGGATGTTGCTTTCATTGGCGGTTCTAAAGAAATGAACATGTCAAATGACAGATTGGATGGATATAAACATGCTTTAAAAACTCATGGTATAGTGGCAGATGAAAATTTAATTGTAGAAAATCCTAACTTTTCTGAAGAATGTGGCTTTGAATCTATGAAAAAAATATTGGATTATAGAATACCCTCGGCGGTAGTAACAACCGATGATATTCTTGCTTTTGGTGCACTTAGAGCTATGCATGAGATACTTCACTATACTATTCCAATTATAGGTTTTAATAATACACCTCTCGCATCCTATCAAAATCCGCCGCTATCCTCTATTGATATAAATAGTGAAGAACTCGGGTATTATGCCGCAAAACTTCTAATTGAAAAACTCGAAAATAAAGAAATGACAAATACACATTTTATAGTTGAAACTAATTTTATTGAAAGATAATCAAGTGATTCTTAGAATCATTTATAAATGGGCATAGCAGCCGTTTGGATATTACAGATGGCAGCCATCAGATAACGGAAAAAATAAGGTAAGGTTTAAAATATCTAAACTGATCAAGACAGAAGCAAGTATTTAACTTGCTTCCGTCTTTGTTTATATATATTAATCCTTACCTTATATACATTTTAGAATAATAATCCTTTAACATTCTCTTTACTGAAAACTCATCCTTTATTGAAAGGATACTGTTTCTCATCATTTCTACCCACTTATCATGATTATTATAATAAGTATCAATTACCTCATCAAGTACCTTATAAAATGCCTTTGAATCATGCTCATCTAACTCTTTTTCATCATCGCTTTCAAATCCGTCTCCAAATTGCCATCCATTTACTCCATCATTGCATGCTTCAGGCCACCATCCATCTAAAATACTTAAGTTTAAAACACCATTCATAGCAGCTTTCATTCCTGAAGTTCCGCTTGCCTCAAGAGGCCTTCTTGGATTATTAAGCCATACATCGCTTCCGCTTGTAAGCATCTTTCCGATTTCCATATCATAATTTTCAAGAAATACCACAGCATTAGGATACTTCTTTGTCATCTTCAAAATATCTTTAACAATTTCCTTGCCTTTATCATCAAGCGGATGCCCTTTTCCGGCAAAAACAATTTGAAGCTTGCCGCTGTTTATAAGAGAACTTATTTTTTTCTCATCCGTAAAAATAAAATTGCTTCTCTTATAAGGTGCAGCTCTCCTTGAAAAACCAATCAGCAATGCATCCTTGTTAAGCTTTACTCCATTTCTTTTATATACGAAATCTATTAAGTTTTGTTTATTATTCATGTGATTTTCCCATATCCCGCAGTTTCCCTCTGCAGCTTTAATCATATGCTCATCAACCCACGTAGGTATGTGTATTGCATTTGTGATTCCAATAATATCTGACTTTCCTTTAACGTCTTTCCACATATTATTTGCTGTTCTTTCATGAAGCTTAGAAACTGCATTAGAAATTCTTGAAAGTCTTAATGCTGCAACTGTCATATTAAATGGATCTCCCCCAATTTTAACAAGCTGCTGCCTTGTAAGCCCATTATTGGCTCCCATATACATAAGTGAATCTAAGTAATGGGATTCATTCCCTTGAAGAATTGGAGTATGGGTAGTAAATACTATTTCTTCTCTTGATTTGTTTACAGCTTCATCAAAGCTCATACCCATATCCATTTTTTCCTTAATGAGTTCAAATCCAGCAAAAACAGCATGACCTTCATTAAAATGATAAACATCTATAGGAATATTAAGTGCTCTAAGTGCCCTCACTCCGCCAATTCCAAGGACCATTTCCTGAGCAATTCTTTCCTCTTTAAACCATCCATAAAGCTGACCTGTAATATAAGCATCCTCATTTTCAGGAATGTCAGTATCAAGAAGATATAAAGGGGCATTACCAAAGCAATCAACTTTCCAAACCTTGCAGATAACCTTTCTTCCTCTTATATCTACGTCTACTTTTACACCTGTATCTTCTAAGAAATCATAAACATAATTATGATAAGCATCAAAAGGATTCCCATTTTCATCTATCATCTGATCAAAATATCCTTGTTTCCATTTAATCCCGATGCCTATAATAGGATAGCCGTAATCCTTTGCGCCCTTAAGATAATCCCCTGCAAGTATCCCAAGGCCTCCAGCATATTGTTTAAAAGAAGACTCTAAAGCATATTCCATACAGAAGTACGCAACTTTTGGAAGATTTTTTTTATCCATTTTTCGCCCTCCTAATAATAATTTTCTATCTATTTTCAGAACTCCACCTTATATAAGGTGGAGTTCTGAAAAACCAAGTAATTTAAAATTCAAGCATAGTTTTCATTAACCCTTAACAGCTCCTGCTACTAAGCCCTTAGCTATAAATTTCTGCAGTGCCATAAAGATTATAGTAATTGGAAGAGCTGCCATAAGTGCAGCAGCTGAATATTGTGTCCAGTGTGCTGAGAACTTATTATTTATAAAACTTTGAAGTCCTAATGTCATAGTATAGTTTCCAGAATCCTTAAGTAATGCACTTGACATAGGGAATTCGCTGTATATTCCTATAAAACAGAATAAGAATATTACTGCTATCATAGGTCTTGAAAGAGGCATTATTATCTTCCAGAATATTTTCCAATGGCTGGCTCCATCTACCATAGCTGCCTCATCAAGTTCTATTGGAATCCCATCAAAATA